>NZ_DBHKZA010000069.1:13974-35319 GCF_057314935.1 Achromobacter sp. | reverse complement strand
ATGGCCGGGGCGTTTTCTTTTCGGGGAAGATGTTTCAACAGCGCCCGGCCTCTGAACGCCGGCGCTACACTTTCGCCACAAAAATTCGCCGCGACGACGGCATCAAATGGGTGGAAGACAAATGAAACAGCAATTCCTGCGCAACCGCGCGGCATTGGCCGTGGGCCTGTGCCTGGCGCTCGGCCCCGTTGCCGCGCACGCCAGCACGGCCGACGGCGTGAAGATCGGCGTCCTGACGGACATGGCGGGCGTCACCGCCGACGCCACGGGCAAGGGGTCCGTGGAAGCCGCCCGCCTGGCCATCGAGGAAATGGGGGGCACGGTGCTGGGCAAACCCATTTCACTGGTGTCGGGCGACCACCAGCATCGCCCCGACATCGGCAGCAGCATGGTCCGCAAGTGGTACGACACCGACGGCGTGGACGTGGTGGTGGACGTGCCCAATTCGTCCGTCGCGCTGGCCGTGCAGGGCATTGCGCGCGAAAAGAAGAAGCTGGTGCTGTTCTCCAGCCCCGGCACCACCGCGCTGTCTCAGGCGCAATGCTCGCCGTATGGCGTGCAGTGGACGTACACCACCTATGCGCTGTCGCGCGGCACGGCCACCGCCGTCGTCAAGGAAGGCAACAAGCGCTGGTTCATCCTGGCCTCCGACTACGCCTTCGGCAAGCAACTGGCGGCGGACACCGAAACCGTCGTCAAAGCCAATGGCGGCGAAGTGGTGGGCACGGTGTTCCACCCGCTGAACGCCTCCGACTTCGCGTCCTTCCTGCTTCAGGCGCAAGGCTCCAAGGCACAGATCATCGCCATCGCGAATGCAGGCGGCGACACCATTTCGGCCATCAAGCAGGCCGCGGAATTCGGCATCGGCGGCACGCAGCAACTGGCCGCCATGCTGCTGCTGATCACGGACGTGCACAGCCTGGGCCTGCAAGCGGCGCAGAAGACCTATCTGACCGTGCCGTCGTATTGGGACATGAACGATGGCACGCGCGCCTTCACCAAGAAGTTCGAAGCGCGCGTGGGCCGTCCGCCCACCTTCCTGCAGGCGGGCGTCTACAGCTCGGTGCGGCATTACCTGCAGGCGGTGAAGGCCGCCGGCACCGCGGATTCGGATGCCGTGATGGCGAAGATGAAGGCGCTGCCCATCGACGATCCCTTCAGCCTGAATGCGCGTATCCGCGAGGACGGGCTGGTGGTGCGCGACATGATGCTGGCGCAGGTGAAGACGCCCGAGCAGTCCAAGGCGCCGTGGGACTACTACAACATCGTGCGCACCATCCCCGGCGACACGCTGGCCTGGCCGCTGTCGGAAAGCCAATGCCCGCTGGTCAAGCAATGAAGCCGGCCGGGTCGCCGTCCGTCTCGGAGCCCGTCGCGCTGGCGGACTTCGGCAGCTTCTACGCGGGCGGCAAACCCGTGCGCGTGGCCGGCCTGCCGCAGCGCGACATCGCCTTCACGCAAACCGCGTCGCTGGCGTACGACCCGAACGGCCTCTACCACTTCGAGCAGGCCTACGTGCAGTATTTCATTCCGGCCCGGCCGTCCCATCCGCTGCCCGTGGTGCTGCTGCACGGCGGCGGCATGACGGGCGCCATGTGGGAACAGACGCCCGACGGCCGGGCAGGGTGGATGCAGCATTTGCTGCGCCAGGGCCATGCGGTGTATGTGGTGGACAACGTGGAACGCGGGCGCGCCGGCTGGGCCCCGTTCCAGCAGGTCTGGCCCGAGCCGCCCATCATCCGCAACGCGGAAGAAAGCTGGTCACTGTTCCGCTTCGGACGCGCCGAGGATTTCGAGGCGCGGCGCGCGTTCGCCGGGCAGCGTTTCCCCGTCGACGCGTTCGACGACTTCATCCGCCACGCGGTGCCGCGCTGGCTGGGCAACAACGATGCAGCGTTGCGGGGCTTTTGCGCCGTGCTGGACCGCGTTGGCCCGTGCCTGGTGCTGGCGCACAGCCATGGCGGCGAAGTGGCCTACCGGGCGCTGCATGCGCGGCCGGACCTGGTGCGGGGCGTGATCGGCATCGAGCCCTCGGGCTTTTCCAGCGACGTGGTCACCGCCGCCGTGACGGACAAGCCGTTCCTGTTCGTCTATGGCGACTATCTGGATGCCACGCCGTTGTGGCAGCGCCTGTGCGCCGCCGGCCAGGACTATGCGGACTCGCTGGCGCGCCATGGCGCACGGGTGGACGTGTGGCGGCTGGCGGAGCAGGGCATCGCGGGAAATTCCCACATGCCGATGATGGACGACAACAGCGACGACATCGCCGCGCGCATCGGCGCCTGGATCCGCGCCACGGCGGTCTGAGCGCACGGCGTCGCGCGCGTTGCGCGATGCCGTGCCATCAGGCTGCCATGCCGCGGGCTGCGGCGTTACTCGCGTACCGCCGCAGCTTTTTCCAGCGCCTGGGTCAGGTCGGCGATGATGTCTTCCGGCGATTCCAGGCCGATGTGCAGGCGGACCAACGCGTTGTCGCCTTCGCCCCAATAGCGATGGTGGGACAGGTCCTTGGACGACACGAGCTGCACCAGGCTTTCGTAGCCGCCCCAGGAAAAGCCGATGCCGAACAAGGTCAGCGCGTCTACGAAGGTACGTGCCGCCGCGGGCGACAGGCGCAGTTCCACCGACAGCATGCCGTTGGAGCCGGTGCAATCGCGCTGCCAGAGCGCATGGCCCGGGTCCGCCGGCCAGGCAGGATGGAACAGGCGCACGGTTTCGGGACGGCCCTTGAAGAATTCGCACACCTGCAACGCGTGGCGCGCGTGCTGGGCCATGCGGATCGGCATGGTGCGCACGCCGCGCAGCGCCAGCCAGGCGTCGTCGGCACTGATGGAATAGCCCATCGCGTATTGCGTGCGGTTCAGCTTCTTGGCGATGGCTTCGTCGTTGGTGACCACCGCCCCCAGCATCAGGTCGGAGTGGCCGCCCACGTACTTGGTGCCGGCAATCACCGAGACCTGCGCGCCCAGCGTCAGCGGGCGGTAGATGTAGCCCGAGCCCCACGTGTTGTCGGTCGCCAGCACCAGGCCGTGGTCTTGGGCGAACGCGGCCATCGCGCCCATGTCCAGCATTTCGAACAGCAGCGAACCGGGCGACTCCACATACAGCAGCTTGGTATTCGGCTGCACCAGCGCTTCCAGGTCTTCGTCGGCCGAGAAGTAGGTGATGTCGATGTTCATGCGCTTGAGCACGGCATCGTCCAGTTCGCGCATCGGGCCGTACACGCAGTCGGAGATCAGCGCGTGGTCGCCCGCCGAGCAGAGCGCCATCATGACCATCGTCATCGCCGACAGGCCCGAAGACGCCAGATAGCAATGCGTGCCGCCTTCCAGCTGCGTGAAGACCTCTTCCAGCGCGGCATGGGTGTCCATGCCCATGCGGCCATAGGTGGTGGCGCGACCGCCGGCCGCCTTGGTGCGTTGCGCCTGCTCCAGCGCGGCCAGGTTCTCGAAGCGGACCGTGCTGGCGCGCATGGGCGGCAGCGGCACCGGCGCCGTGCCGGTTTCAGGGTGGAACGGGGCGGTGCCCGCGTGCTGCAAAACCGTATCGATGTGTTTGGTGGTCATCTTCAGGGGGAGCGCTTAAGAATGAACAAGGCCGGAATGGACGGGGCCGGAACAAAGGCGGACAGGGTGAACCATATCAGGCGCGCGGCCGCCTGTCCCTAGGCCGTGACCCAGGAGACGGCCTCCGGCAGCTCGGCGCGGTTGGTGCGATAGCTGTTGGCGGGATGCGCGGCATCGGCGTAGCCGAAGGAAATGCCGCAGACGACGCGGCGGCCCGCGCCGATGCCCAGCACGTCACGCAGCACCTCGGGATACATCGCCAGCGACGCCTGCGCCACGGTCGCGACGCCGTTGGCCTGGGCCGCCAGCAGGAAGTTCGCCACGTAGCCGCCGCAGTCCATCGCGCCGTATTCGCCCAAGGCCTCGTCGGTCGTGATGATGGCCACGTGCGGTGCGTCGAACAGCCGGAAGTTGCGCATTTCCTGGCGGCGGTAGGCCTCGCGGTCGCCGCGCGCCACGCCCACGGCGCCATACAGCTGGAAGCCCGATTCGCGGCGGCGCGCCAGATACTCGTCGCGGTATTCGCGGGGGAAGGGGAAGTCCGGGGTGAAGCCGGGGGTGACGCCCGCCTGTTCCGCCCGCGCTTGCAGCGCCGCGCGCAGGCGTTCGGTGCCGGCGCCTTCGGTGATCGCCACCTGCCAGGGCTGGCAGTTGCACCAGGACGCCGTGCGCTGCGCGAGCGTCAGGATGCGTTCGATCGTGGGACGAGGCACCGGCGCGGGCAGGAAAGCGCGGCAACTGTGGCGGGCCCGCAGCCAGGCTTCCAGCGTGGCGTCGTCGGGGCGGGTGTCGTTGTCATCGCGGGCGTGCGGATCCTGCGGGGCGTTTACGGCCATCTCGTGTCTCTCTCCGGGTATCGGCGCGTCGGGCCGGTGGATTTTCCCCTTATGATGCCATTCTCCGGCTGACCGGAGCCTTCCCGTTCCAGGCGAAATCCATGCTGCCCCTCGATACCCTGATCGCGTTTTTCGGCATTGCCGTCCTGCTGTCCCTGACACCGGGACCCGACAACCTGTTCGTGCTGATGCAGTCGGCCATCTGGGGACGCAAGGCGGGCATGCTGGTGGTACTGGGGTTGTGCACTGGCCTGCTGGGCCACACGGCCGCCGTGGCGTTCGGCCTGGCCGCGGTGTTCGCGGCGTCGCCCGTGGCGTTCACGGTGCTGAAACTGGCCGGCGCCGCCTATCTGGCCTACCTGGCGTGGCAGATCCTGCGCGCGCCGGTTGCATCGGAAAACGGCAAGCGGCCCGAACCGCTCAAGCCCGGCGCGCTGTATCGCCGCGGCATCGTCATGAACCTGACCAATCCGAAGGTGCTGCTGTTCTTCTTCGCGTTCCTGCCGCAGTTCACCTCGCCGGCGCTGGGGCCCATCGGCCTCCAGACCCTGCAGCTGGGCGCCGTGTTCATGGTGGCGACCTTGCTGGTGTTCGGCGCCATCGCGTTCTTCTCGGGCGCGTTCGGCGAACTGCTGCAACGCTCGGTGACGGCCAAGCGCTGGCTGAACCGCATCGCCGCCCTGGTGTTCGTGGGCCTGGCCGTACGGCTGGCGACCGCGACGCGGTGACGGGCTGCGCACGGTCGGTGCGCAACCCATCCAACCCCGCAATCAGGCGGCGGTGAAGCGGACGATGCCGTCGGCGCCGGTGGCGCGTTTCAGCTTGCCTTCGAAATACAGCGCGTGCAGATGCGCCAGCGCCTCGCCCATCGCGAAGGTCAGCTGGTGCAGGTCCAGCTTGCGCTTGAACAGCACGGGCACGATGTCGGACGTCGACTGCGGCTGCACGGCGCACGCTTCCAGGACCTCAGCCAGACGGTCGCGGTGATGCTCGTGCTGCTGCGCGATGCGTTCGTGCAGGCCCGTGAAGGGACGGCCGTGCGAAGGCAGCACCAGGGTGTCGTCGGGCAGGCCGTCGTAGCCGTCCAGCGAACGCAGGTACAGGGGCAGCGGGTTGGCGTCGGGTTCGTAGTCGAACACGCTCACGTTGGTGGAGATGCGCGGCAGCACCATGTCGCCCGAAATCAGCACATTCAGGCCGGGCGAATGCAGCGACGCATGTTCCGGCGCGTGGCCATAGCCCACGATCACGCGCCAGTCGCGCTCGCCGATGCGGATCTGGTCGCCGTGCATGATGCGCGTGTAGCGCGCGGGCACGGCCGGCACGAGGTTCGGGAAATAGTTGGCGCGCTGTCTGATCTGTTCTTGCGCGTCCGGGTCGGTCAGCCCATGGCGGGCGAAGTGCTCGACGGCCGACTGACCGCCAGGGCCGCCCCCGGCTTCGGTGCGGCGCGACGACCACAAGGACGCCACCATGAAGTCCGTCATGGTCATCCACAGCCGCGCGTCCCAGCGTTCGCACAGCCAGTGGGCCAGGCCGATATGGTCGGGGTGCATGTGCGTGACGATCACGCGCAGCACGGGCAGGCCTTCCAGCTCATTCTTGAAGACGTCTTCCCACAGCGCCTTGACCTCGTCGCGCGAGATGCCACAGTCGACGATGGTCCAGCCGTCGCGGCCGTCGATGTTGTCGCGCAGCAGCCAGAGGTTGATATGATCCAGCGCGAACGGCAGCGGCATCCGGATCCATTTGACCCCGTCCGTCACCACATGCGCATGACCGGCTTCGGGCTGGAAGTCCGCCCAGGGGTACTGCAGTTTCTGTTCGTTGGGGTTCATTGCCTCTCGCTCCACGCTTGACGTTACCGTCAAGTCATCATAATTTACGTTTACGTAAACTGCCACACGTCGCATGCCCTCGTCAACCTGGACCATCTCTGAACTCTCCCGCGAGTTCGACGTCACGCCCCGCACGATCCGCTTCTATGAAGACCAGGGGATCGTCAGCCCGGCGCGCGAAGGGCGCAACCGCATCTTCGGCCCGCGCGACCGCACGCGCCTGAAACTGGCGTTGCGCGGCAAGCGCCTGGGGCTGCAACTGTCCGAAATCCTGACCCTGATCGACATGTATGACGGTCCGGGGGACACCGAAGTCCAGCTGCGTCAATACCTGAGCGTACTGGAACAGCATCGCGCCACGCTGGAGCAGCAGCGCCGCGACATCGAAGACACCCTGCAAGAGATCGCCCAGCAAGAACGCGAATGCCGCGCGCTGCTGGCGCAGAAGCCGTAGGGCGCGGACATGGGCGCCCTGCAGACCGTCGCGCTGTTCATCCTGACCGCGCTGGCCGAAATCGTCGGCTGCTATCTCCCGTATCTATGGCTGCGCAAGGGCCATTCCATCTGGCTGCTGGCGCCCGCGGCGGCAAGCCTGGCGCTGTTCGCGTGGCTGCTGACCTTGCATCCGACGGCATCCGGGCGCGTCTACGCGGCCTATGGCGGCGTGTATATCGGGATGGCGTTGATCTGGCTGTGGGCCGTGGACGGCGTGCGCCCCAGCGCCAGCGACTGGATCGGCGTGGGCCTGTGCCTGGCCGGCATGCTGGTGATCATGTTCGGGCCCCGGGGCACGTAGACAACAGCATCCGTCGCGTCATCGACCCAACGACGCGCGCGGACCCGCAAGGCCCGCGCGCTTTGCCTTTTCGGCCGGGATCACTCCGCCTTGATGTTGCCTTCCTTGATGAGGCGGGCGTTGTTGGTGAACTCGGCCTGCACCTGCTTGGCGAATGCCTCGCCGGATGCCGTGCCCGGCTGCAGGTAGGACTTGGCCAGCAGGTCCTGGAAATCAGCGCTGGCAACCGCCTTGTTCAACGCGGCCAGCAGCGGCTGCGACACCGCCGGCGGCAGGTTGGCGGGCGCGAACACGCCGAAGTTGGAGTAATACTGCGCCTGCGGCAGCTTCAGTTCGGCCATCGTGGGCACGTCCGGCCAGGCGGCCAGGCGTTGCGGCGCCATCACCGCCAACGGCTTGAGCGCGCCATTGGCCACGTGCGGCAGCACGACGTCGCTGTTGACGACAAGCAGCTCGACCACGCCGCCCAGGCCGTCGGTCAGCGCCTGGCTGTTGCCGCGGTAAGGCACGTGCAGCATCTTGGTGCCGGTCTGCGTGGTGACAGCGGCCATGCCGATGTGGGCGACGGTGCCCTGGCCCGGCGTGCCATAGCGCACGCCTTCAGGGTGCGACTTGGCGTATTCGACCAGGCCGGCAAAGTCTTTCACCGGCAACGCCTTGGTCGCCACGATGGCGACCGGCGCCACGGCGATGCTGGCCACCGGCGTCAGGTCCTTCATCGGGTCGTAATTGGTCTTGGCCAGATGCGGGAAGATCGTCAGCGGGCTGGTCGAGGCCAGCAGCAAGGTGGTGCCGTCCGGCTGCGCGCGGGCGACGAAGTCCGTGCCCACCGAGGCGCCGGCGCCCGGCTTGTTTTCCACGATGACGGTGATGTTGGCTTCCTTGCGCAACACGTCGCCCAATCGGCGCCCGATCGCGTCGGCGCTGCCGCCGGCGGTGTAGGGCACGACCAGGGTCACCGGCTTGGCGGGCGGCCAGCTTTGGGCCATGGCGCCGCTTGCCACGATGGCCAGGGCCGCCCCCGCGGCCTTGACCAGCAATGTCTTCTTTTTCATATCGTCCTAGTGATGTTGCGTAGCACTGCGTTGGGTAAAGCGTGAAACGGGAAACACATCAAGCGGGCGCGGCGGTCAGGCCGTCAGATAGCGTTGTGCCAGGCGAACCCAGTACGACGCGCCCGCCGGAATCAAAGCGTCATTGAAGTCATAGCTGGCGTTGTGCAGCATGCAGGGGCCCAGGCCGTGGCCAGCCATGCGGTGCTCGCCGTCGCCGTTGCCCAGGAACACGTAGCAGCCCGGCTTTTCCTGCAGCAAGAAGGCGAAATCTTCCGATGCCATCGCGGGCTCAATGGTCAGCGCGCGGTCTTCGCCGACCACGTCGCGCATGACGCCCATGCAGAACTCGGTCTCGGCCGCGGTGTTGACCAGCGCCGGATAGCGTCGCTCGAAAAACACGTCGGCCTCGCAGCCATGCGCGGCGGCGATATTGCCGGCGATCTCGTTCATGCGGCGTTCGATCAGGTCCACCACGTCCGTGCTGTAGGCGCGCACCGAGCCGCCCAGCCAGGCGGTGTTCGGAATGACGTTGATGACGCTGCCGCCCGCTTGCACCTGCGTGATGGACAGCACGGCGGCGTCCAGCGGACGCTTGCTGCGGGTAAGGATGGTCTGCAGCGACTGGCCGATGGCGAACAGCGCCGGCACCGGGTCGGCGCAATCCTGGGGCGCGGCGGCATGGCCGCCCTTGCCCTTGACCGTGATCTTGAAGCCGTTGGCGGCCGCCATCATGGGGCCGGCGCACACGCCGAAGGCGCCCGCCGGCAGGCCCGGCCAGTTGTGCATGCCGAACACGGCTTCGCAGGGAAAGCGCGTGAACAGGCCGTCCTGGATCATGGCGCGCCCACCCGCGCCGCCTTCCTCGGCCGGCTGGAAGCACAGGTACACCGTGCCGTCGAAGCCGCCCGCGGTCTGCAGGTGCCGGGCCGCCGCCAGCAGCATGGCGGTGTGGCCGTCGTGGCCACAGCCGTGCATCTTGCCGTCATGGCGCGACCGGTGTTCGAACTGGTTTTCTTCCTGCATGGGCAGGGCGTCCATGTCGGCGCGCAGCATGATGGCCCGGTCCGACGTGCCGTGCTTGATCACCCCGACCACGCCGGTCTTGGCGATGCCGGTGTGCGTTTCAATGCCCCAGCCGCGCAGCGCGTCCGCCACCACCTTGGCCGTCCGGTGCTCTTCGTAGCAGAGCTCGGGATGCATGTGGATATCGCGCCGCAGCGCCACAATTTCGTCCAGATGGGATAGTTCGAGCACGGCAGACTCCGAGGCAATGACGCGGGATTTCAGGGACAGGGTCGAATAGTAATCAGCGTTGCTCCCTGGGAAACATGCAATTTCCTAGGGATAACCCGACTCCAATTTACGTTTACGTAAACGTAATATTTGCGGTGCATCATTGCGCAGCGATGCGTGATCGGCGCATGATGAGCCTCCGATGACGGCATTGCGCCGATGGTAGGCGCCCATAAGAATGTAAGTACCCACTATCACGGAGACATCGATGAATCTTCCTGGCCTGAACTTCGACCTGGGCGAAGACCTGGACATGCTGCGCGACGCCGTGCGCAATTTCGCGCAGGCCGAGATCGCGCCCCGCGCGGCAGAAGTCGATCGCAGCGACCAGTTCCCCATGGACCTCTGGCGCAAATTCGGCGAACTCGGCGTGCTGGGCATGACGGCCGACGAGGAATACGGCGGCGCCAACATGGGCTACCTGGCCCACATGGTGGTGATGGAAGAGATCTCGCGCGCCAGCGCCTCCGTGGGCCTGTCCTACGGCGCGCACTCCAACCTGTGCGTGAACCAGATCAACCGTAACGGCACGGCGGCCCAGAAGGCCAAGTACCTGCCCAAGCTGATTTCCGGCGAACACGTGGGCGCCCTGGCCATGAGCGAGCCGGGCGCCGGGTCGGACGTGGTCAGCATGAAGCTGCGCGCCGAAAAGAAGGGCGACCGCTACGTGCTGAACGGCACCAAGATGTGGATCACCAACGGCCCGGACGCCGACACGCTGGTCGTCTACGCCAAGACCGACCCCGAAGCGCACCAGCGCGGCATCACCGCCTTCCTGGTGGAGAAAGGTTTCAAAGGGTTCTCGGTTGCGCAAAAGCTGGACAAGCTGGGCATGCGCGGCAGCCACACGGGCGAACTCGTGTTCCAGGACTGCGAGATTCCCGAAGAAAACGTGCTGGGCCAGGTCAACGGCGGCGTACGCGTGCTGATGAGCGGCCTGGACTATGAGCGCGCCGTGCTGTCCGGCGGCCCCCTGGGCATCATGCAGGCCGTGATGGACGTCGTCGTCCCCTATATCCATGACCGCAAGCAGTTCGGCCAGGCCATCGGCGAATTCCAGCTGATCCAGGGCAAGGTGGCCGACCTGTACACCACGCTGCAGGCCAGTCGCGCCTTCTGCTACCAGGTGGGCAAGAACCTGGATAAATTGGGCACGGAGCACGTGCGCCAGGTCCGCAAGGACTGCGCCGCGCTGATCCTGTACACGGCCGAAAAAGCCACCTGGATGGCGGGCGAAGGCGTGCAGATCCTGGGCGGCAACGGCTACATCAACGAATACCCGGTGGGCCGCCTGTGGCGCGACGCCAAACTGTACGAGATCGGCGCCGGCACCAGCGAGATCCGCCGCATGCTGATCGGCCGCGAACTGTTCAACGAAACCGCCTGATCCGACGTCCGGGCCCCATCATGATCCGCATGTCCGATGTCCAGCATATCGAGCAGGCCCCCGCCCCGGGGCCCTCGCCGCTGGACGTCGCGCGGCTGATCCTGGCGGGGTTCGACCGCCACTACGCGCTGTTTCGCTACAGCGCGCAGCGCGCCAAGGCCCTGTTCGAATCCGGCGACTGGCACGGCATCCAGCACCTGTCGCGCGAACGCATCGAGTACTACGACATGCGGGTGCGTGAATGCGCCACCCAATTGGAAGGCGTGCTGCGCGGCCGTCCGGAGGGCGCGCTGGGCGCCTCGGCCAAGAACGGCGGAACGGGTGCGAATGGCACCAACGGCACCAACGGTGCCAACGGCGCCGAGGCCCCGGCCCTGACCGACGCCCAGACCGCCTACTGGCAGCAGATCAAGCAGGAATTCGTCGGCCTGCTGGGCGACCATCGCCAGCCGGAGTGCGCCGAGACCTTCTTCAATTCGGTGTCGTGCCGGCTGCTGCACCGCGACTATTTCCACAACGATTTCCTCTTCGTGCGTCCGGCGGTCGCGACCGACTACCTGGACAGCAGCACGCCGTCGTACCGCGTGTACTACCCGGCCACCGACGGGCTGGAAAAAAGCCTGATCCGCATGGTGGCCGACTTCGGCCTGGCGCTGCCGTTCGAAGACCTGCCGCGCGACACCCGCATGTTGGCGCGTGCCGCCGTCGCGCAACTGCGCACGCTGTTGCCGCGCCACGTCGGGCGGCGCATCGCCAGCGATTGCCAGGTCCATGCGCTGGGTTCGCTGTTCTTTCGCAACAAGGGCGCCTACATCGTCGGCCGCCTGATCAATCAGACCACCGTCTACCCCTTCGCCGTGGCGCTGACGCGCAATCCGGCCGGGCAGGTGACGCTGGACGCGCTGCTGCTGGGCGCGGACGACCTGAGCACGCTGTTCAGCTTCACCCGCGCCTATTTCCTGGTGGACATGGAAACGCCGGCCGCGGTCGTGAACTTCCTGGCGACGCTGCTGCCGCGCAAGCCCAAGGCCGAGCTCTACACGATGATCGGCCTGCAAAAGCAGGGCAAGACGCTGTTCTACCGCGACTTCCTGCACCACCTGGCCCACTCGCGCGACGCCTTCGACATCGCGCCCGGCATCAAGGGCATGGTGATGTGCGTGTTCACGCTGCCGTCCTACCCGTACGTGTTCAAGCTGATCAAGGACCGCATCGACAAAGACGGCATGGACCACGCCACCGTGCGCCGCAAGTACCAGATGGTGAAGCTGCACGACCGCGTGGGCCGCATGGCCGACACCTGGGAGTATTCGCAGGTGGCGCTGCCGCGCAGCCGTTTCGCGCCCGCCTTGCTGGACGAACTGCGCCGTCTGGTGCCCAGCCTGATCGAAGAAACCGGGGACACCGTCGTCATCCGCCATGTCTACATCGAACGGCGGATGACGCCGCTGAACATCTATCTGCGCCAGGCGTCCGACGCGCTGCTGGAACCTGCCGTGCGCGAGTACGGCGACGCGATCCGGCAACTGGCCGCCGCCAATATCTTCCCCGGCGACATGCTTTACAAGAACTTCGGCGTCACGCGATTGGGCCGGGTCGTCTTTTATGACTACGACGAAATCCAGCGCATGACCGAAATGAACTTCCGGCGCATCCCGCCGGCCCCCAACGAAGAAGCGGAAATGGCGTCCGAACCCTGGTACGCCATTGGACCGAACGACGTATTCCCCGAAGAATTCGGCCGCTTCCTGCTTGGCGACGCGCGCGTGCGCGGCGCCTTCATGCGCCACCACGCCGACCTGCTGGAACCCGATTGGTGGCAGGCCTGCCGCGCTCAGGTGGCGCAGGGCCGGATTGAAGAATTTTTCCCTTACGATACGGACAGACGCCTGCGTCCGGAACGCCCTTCGGGCAACCGCGCAGTGCCGATACCCAGACGCTGTCCCGACCCTCACAGGAGCTAGTCATGTCAGATCCCATCGTTATCGTTTCCATCGCCCGCACGCCCATGGGCGGCATGCTGGGCAGCCTGTCCGGCCTGGCCGCGCACGAACTGGGCGCGGTGGCCATCAAGGCCGCCATCGAACGCGCCGGCATCAAGCCCGAGCAAGTCGATGAAGTCATCATGGGCAACGTGCTGCAAGCCGGCCAAGGCCAGGCGCCCGCGCGCCAGGCGGCGCTGGGCGCCGGCCTGCCGCTGGGCGTGGCGTGCACCACGATCCACAAGGTGTGCGGTTCGGGCCTGAAGGCCGCCATGTTCGGCCATGACCTGCTGGCGGCCGGCAGCGCCGAAGTCGTCGTCGCAGGCGGCCAGGAAAGCATGAGCAACGCGCCCTACCTGTTGTTGAAGGCCCGCCAGGGCTACCGCTTCGGCCACAACACCGTGTATGACCACATGGCGCTGGACGGCCTGGAAGACGCCTACGACAAGGGCAAGGCCATGGGCGTGTTCGCCGAAGACTGCGCCGCCAAATACGAATTCACGCGCGAGCAGCAGGACGCGTTCTCGCTGGAATCGCTGCGCCGCGCACGCGCCGCCACGGAAGACGGCAGCTTCAAGTGGGAAATCGCCCCCGTGACCGTCGCCGGCCGCAAGGGCGACACCGTGATCGACACCGACGAAGCCCCCACCAAGGCCATGCCGGAGAAGATCCCCACGCTCAAGCCCGCGTTCAAGAAGGACGGCACCATCACCGCCGCCAACTCGTCGTCGATCTCCGACGGCGCCGCCGCCATGGTGCTGATGCGCGCCTCCACCGCCGAGAAGCTCGGCGTCAAGCCGCTGGCCCGCATCGTGGCCCACAGCCAGCACTCGCAGGAACCGGGCTGGTTCACGACCGCCCCCGTCGGCGCGCTGAAGAACCTGTTCGCCAAGACCGGCTGGAAGGCCGAGGACGTGGACCTGTACGAGATCAACGAAGCGTTCGCGGTGGTCACCATGGCCGCCATGACCGACTTCAAGCTGCCGCATGAAAAGGTCAACGTCAACGGCGGCGCCACCGCCCTGGGTCACCCGATCGGCGCATCGGGCGCCCGCCTGATGGCCACGCTGGTCGGCGCGCTGCGCAAGACTGGCGGCAAGCGCGGCGTCGCCACGCTGTGCATCGGCGGCGGCGAAGCCGTCGCGATGGCCATCGAGATGGTCTAAGCAAACGCCTGGGAGGCGGACAGGCGTCTGCCTCCCAGGATGGCTTTTCGCTGCGCCTTTCCTGCATGGCTTCCGGACGCGACGGGTCCGTCGCGGGCCGTGTCGCGAAAGGCGCAACGAAAACCCAGATCGACAAGAATGCCCGGCACACCGGGCAGCGAGACAAACCGCTCCACGAGCGCCTTCAAATTCCAATCAAGCAGGACGGGTGGAACCCCATGCCCATCATCGAATCCCGCATCAATCCGCGGTCGCAGGACTTCACCGACAACGCGCGTGCCATGCAGGCGCAGCTGGATGACCTGAATCAGAAACTGGCGCAGACCGCGCTGGGCGGCAGCGAAGCCGCGCGCGCCAAGCACGTGGCGCGCGGCAAGCTGCTGCCGCGCGACCGCGTCGAGAATCTGATCGATCCGGGCACGCCGTTCCTGGAACTGTCGCCGATGGCGGCGCACGGCATGTACGACGGCGACGCGCCGGGCGCAGGCGTCATCACCGGCATCGGCCGCGTGTCGGGCACCGAATGCGTCATCGTCTGCAACGACGCGACCGTCAAGGGCGGCACGTACTACCCGATGACGGTCAAGAAGCACCTGCGCGCCCAAGAAATCGCCGCGCAGAACCACCTGCCTTGCGTGTACCTGGTGGACTCGGGCGGCGCCAACCTGCCGCAGCAGGACGAAGTGTTCCCCGACCGCGAGCACTTCGGCCGCATCTTCTACAACCAGGCGCAGATGTCCGCGCAGGGCATCTCGCAGATCGCCGTGGTGATGGGGTCGTGCACCGCCGGCGGCGCCTACGTGCCCGCCATGAGCGATGAATCCATCATCGTGAAGAACCAGGGCACCATCTTCCTGGGCGGCCCGCCGCTGGTGAAGGCCGCCACGGGCGAAGAAGTCAGCGCCGAAGACCTGGGCGGCGGCGACGTGCACACGCGCCTGTCCGGCGTGGTGGACCACCTGGCCGCCAACGACATGCATGCGCTGCAGCTGGCGCGCAACGCCGTCGCCCGCCTGAACCGCAAGAAGCCCGCGCCGCTGGCCACGATCCCCGTGCGCGAGCCGCGCTTCGATCCCAGCGAACTGAACGGCATCATCCCCGCCGACACGCGCAAGCCCTACGACGTGCGCGAAGTCATCGCGCGCATCGTGGACGGCTCCGAATTCGACGAATTCAAGGCGCGCTTCGGCCCCACGCTGGTGACCGGTTTCGCCCACATCCAGGGCATGCCTGTGGGCATCGTCGCCAACAACGGCATCCTGTTTTCCGAGTCCGCCCAGAAGGGCGCGCACTTCATCGAGCTGTGCGCGCAGCGCAAGATTCCGCTGGTGTTCCTGCAGAACATCACCGGCTTCATGGTGGGCCGCAAGTACGAGAACGAAGGCATCGCGCGCCACGGCGCGAAGATGGTGACCGCGGTGGCGACCGCCGCCGTGCCGAAATTCACGGTGCTGATCGGCGGCTCGTTCGGCGCCGGCAACTACGGCATGTGCGGCCGCGCCTATTCGCCCCGCATGCTGTTCATGTGGCCCAACGCCCGCATCTCGGTGATGGGCGGCGAGCAGGCCGCCAGCGTGCTGGCCACGGTCAAGCGCGACGGCATCGAAGCGCGCGGCGGCAAGTGGTCGGCTGACGAAGAGGCCGCCTTCAAGGCGCCCATCCGCGAACAGTACGAGCACGAAGGCCATCCTTACTACGCCACGGCGCGCCTGTGGGACGACGGCATCATTGCCCCGGCCGATACGCGCCGCGTGCTGGGCCTGGCCTTGTCGGCCGCGCTGAACGCGCCGATCGAAGACACGAAGTTCGGCGTGTTCCGGATGTGATCCCTCCCACGCGCGCCGCGCGCCCGACCGGGCCCGCGCCAATACAGGGCGCGCCGTAGTTCAAGAAGAATTCCTGCCAGGAAGAGACATATGTTCGACACTTTGCTGATTGCCAACCGCGGAGAGATCGCCTGCCGCGTCGCCGCCACCGCCCGACGCATGGGTATCCGCACCGTCGCCGTCTATTCGGACGCGGACGCCAACGCGCGCCACGTGGCCGCCTGCGATCAGGCCGTGCACATCGGCGGACCGGAGCCGCGCGCCAGCTACCTGCGCGCCGACGCCATCCTGCAGGCCGCCATCGACACCGGCGCGGGCGCGATCCACCCGGGCTACGGCTTCCTGTCGGAAAACGAAGCGTTCGCCGAAGCCGCTGAAAAGGCCGGCATCTCGTTCGTCGGCCCGCCCGCGTCCGCCATTGCCGCCATGGGCAGCAAATCGGCCGCCAAGTCGCTGATGGAGAAAGCCGGCGTGCCGCTGGTGCCGGGCTATCACGGCGACAACCAGGACCCGCAATTCCTGAAGACCCAGGCCGACGGCATCGGCTACCCCGTGCTGATCAAGGCCAGCGCCGGCGGCGGCGGCAAGGGCATGCGCGTGGTGGAATCGTCCGGCGCGTTCCTGGATGCGCTGGCGTCCTGCCAACGCGAAGCCGCCTCCAGCTTCGGCGACGACCGCGTGCTGATCGAACGCTATCTGCAAAAGCCGCGCCACATCGAAATCCAGGTGTTCGCGGACACGCACGGCAACTGCGTCTACCTGTTCGAGCGCGACTGCTCGGTGCAGCGCCGCCACCAGAAGGTGATCGAGGAAGCGCCGGCGCCCGGCATGACGGAAGAACGCCGTCGCGCCATGGGCGAAGCAGCGGTGGCCGCTGCGCGCGCCGTCGGCTACGTGGGCGCGGGCACCGTCGAGTTCATCGCCGAGCCGGACGGCCGCTTCTACTTCATGGAAATGAACACGCGCCTGCAGGTGGAGCATCCGGTCACTGAAATGATCACGGGCCACGACCTGGTGGAATGGCAGTTGCGCGTGGCCGCCGGCCAGCCCCTGCCTGTGCGCCAGGAGGACCTGCGCATCAACGGCCATGCCATCGAGGTCCGCATCTACGCCGAGAACCCCGAGAAGGGCTTCCTGCCGTCGATCGGCACGCTGGCCTATCTGGGCCTGCCGCCGCACACCGCCTTCACCAACGGCGACATCCGCGTGGACGGCGGCGTACGCACGGGCGACACGATCACCCCGTTCTACGACCCCATGATCGCCAAGCTGATCGTGCACGGCGCTGATCGCGACCAGGCCCGCGCCCGCATGCTCCAGGCGCTGGCTCAGACGCAGGCCGTAGGTGTGCAGACCAACGTGGCGTTCCTGTCGCGACTGATGCAAGACAGCGCCTTCGCCGCCGCGGACCTGGACACGGGTCTGATCGAGCGCCAGCGCGCCACGCTGCTGCCGGAGCCGCAGGCCGCCAGCGCCGCCACGCTGGCGCTGGCCTCGGCCGCCGTGCTGGTGCGCCAGGGCCTGGCCCAACCCGGCCCGCAAACCGCCGGCAAGGGCCCGTCCGACCCCTGGGACGCCCGCGACGGCTGGCGGCTGGGCAACCAATACCAGCGCCATCTGCAGTGGGTGGACAACGGTGAAACGCGCCGCGTGACCGTCGCCCGCCAAGGCGGCGCCTGGACGCTGGATGCCGGCTCGGGTGCGCAACCCTTCCTGTGGCGTTCCCACGCCAGCGCCAATCCCAACCTGGCCTACGGTCTGCGCATCACGCTGGCAGGCCATGAGAACGCCGGTACGGTCGTTTTGCATGCCGACCGCGCCCATGTATTCGGCGAAGGCGGCGTGCACGTGCTGGAGCTCTACGACCCCTTGGCGCACGCCCAGGACACGCAGGGCGAGCACGGCGGCGGCCTGACGGCGCCGATGCCCGGCAAGATCATCTCGATCTCGGTCAAGGCGGGCGACACGGTCGAAAAGGGCCAGCCGCTGCTGGTCATGGAAGCCATGAAGATGGAGCACACGATCTCGGCGCCGGCCGACGGCAAGATCGAAGAAGTGTTCTACAGCGTCGGCGACCAGGTGACGGAAGGCGCCGAACTGGTGTCGATCGGCGCCTAGCCCTTCGCCGCGACCGCCCGGCAAGCGCCCGCCCATGTGGGCGCTTTGCATTTATGCGTCTTACGCAATCATCTACCGAAATAGATTGTCCTTGTTATCAATAACGCAGGACTTCTATCCTCGTTGCAACGTCATCCGACAGCCACGAGGAGATTCTGATGAGCGCGGTTCTGCAAACGACGGCGTCGCCCGCCACCATGGTGCCTGCCGGGGTGGACCTGGTCGAGTACTACTACGAGCGCGGATTTACCGACGGGTTGCCGGTCGTGCCGCCGACCCGCGAAAAGATCGACGAAGTCATCGCGCGGCTGGGCGGCGACGGCGACTTCGTCGAAGCCCGCGTGGCGCCGCGCTGGGGCGAGCTGACGCGCGAAGTGCTGGCCATCAACATGGTGATGGCCGGCTGCAAACCCGAGTACGCGCCCGTGGTGCTGGCCGCCGTCAAGGCGGTGACCGACCAGGCGTTCAACCTGAACGGCGTGCAGGCCACCACGCACGTGGCCGCGCCCTTGCTGATCGTCAACGGGCCCATCGCCCGCGAGATCGGCATGAACGGCGGCGTCAACGCCTTCGGTTCCGGCAACCGCGCCAACGCCACCATCGGCCGCGCGCTGCGCCTCATCATGTTGAACGTAGGTGGCGGATGGCCCGGCGACCTGGACAAGAGCACGCTGGGCCATCCGGGCAAATACACCTACTGCGTGTGCGAGAACGAGCTGCAAAGCCCGCTGGCGCCGTATCACGTGGAACACGGCTACAAGCCCGAGGATTCGACCGTCTTCGCGATGGCGGCCGAAGCGCCGCACAGCGTGACCAACCATATCTCGAACGACCCCGAAGGCATCCTCGACACCATGTGCTCGGCCATGAGCACCATCGCATCCAACAGCGCGGTGCTGGGCGGCCACATCGCGGTGGTGCTGGGCCTGGAGCACGCGCAGACCATCGGCAAGCACGGCTGGTCGCGCGCGGATGTGCGCAACTACCTGTACGTCAACCACGGCAACCGCTTCATCGACCTGGCCTACGGCCACCGCTACGGCAAGGTCTACAACCGCAACCTGCCCAAGTACTACAAGCGCGAAGACGACACGCGCATTCCCATCGTGCACAGCCCCGACCACATCCATCTCTTCGTGATGGGTGGCGAAGCCGGCCGCTTTTCCGTGCTGATCCCCGGCTGGGGACACATGAGCACGCCGGTGCTGCGCGCGATTGACGGCGCCAGCGCGGACAGCGGCGATTGCACAAGCGGCGCCTGCGCCATCTGACGCGGCGCACCCACACCACAACCAGGAGCCAGGACATGTTGATGAACGATGGGGAAAAAGTCGCGGTGTTCGACCCGCGCGGCGCGCTGCGCTTCACCGATGCGCCGGTTTCGGCGCGCAAGCAAGGCCTGGCCGGGCTGCGGCTGGGCATTCTCGACAACTCCAAGTGGAACGCCAACAAGCTGTTGCGCGGCGCGGCCGCGGCCTTGGGCGAAGACATCGATTTCGCCCAGGTGAACTACTACGTCAAACACAGCTTCTCCAAGGATGCCGCGCCCGAACTCATCGAGCGCATCGCCGCCGAGAACGACGTGGTGCTGACCGCCATCGGCGATTGCGGTTCGTGCTGCTCGGCCTGCGTGCGCGACTCCATTGCGCTGGAGCGGCTGGGCGTGCCCAGCGCGGTGATCATCACCACCGAGTTCGCGCGTGAAACCGAACTGACCCGCCAGGCCGTGGGCATGAAGGCGTTGGAGCCCGTCGTGATCGCCCACCCGGTCAGCTCCATCACGGCCGAGGAAGTGGCGCAACGCGTCGCCCAGATCAAGGAACAGGCGCAGCAGGTGTGGCTGGGCACCAAGGCGCCGCTGCAGGTGCGCGTGGAACTGCAGTAACAGCGGCGCCGCGCCGCGGCGGCAACGGGGGAGGGGAAGATGGGCGCACTGTCGCACTTGCGGGTGCTGGACCTTTCACGCGTGCTGGCCGGCCCCTGGGCCAGCCAGCTGCTGGCGGATCTGGGCGCTGAGGTCATCAAGATCGAACGGCCCGGACAGGGCGACGACACCCGCGGCTGGGGACCGCCGTGGATCCATGACCCGCAGTGGGGCGAGGTGGCGCAATCCGCCTATTTCGCGGGCGCCAACCGCAACAAGAAATCCGTCGCCGTCGATATCGCGACCGCCGACGGCCAGCGGCTCGTGGCGGCGCTGGCGGCGCAGTGCGACGTGCTGATCGAGAACTTCAAGGTCGGCGGGCTGCAAGCCTACGGCCTGGACTACGCCACGCTGAAGGACCGCCACCCGGGCCTGGTGTACTGCTCCATCACCGGCTTCGGCCAGACCGGCCCCTACGCCGCGCGGCCCGGCTACGACTTCCTGATCCAGGGCATGGGCGGCCTGATGAGCATCACCGGCCGCGGCGACGGCGAACCCGGGGCCGGCCCGCTCAAGGTGGGGGTGGCGCTGACCGACATCCTGACGGGCCTGTACGCCACCGCCGGCATCCAGGCGGCGCTGGCGCATCGCGACCGCACCGGCGAGGGCCAGCACATCGACGTGGCGCTGCTGGACGTGCAGGTCGCCGCGCTGGCCAATCAGGCCATGAACTACCTGGCCAGCGGCAACCCGCCCGACCGCTTGGGCAACGCGCATCCCAACATCGTGCCCTACCAGGACTTCGCCACCCGCGACGGCCACGTCATCGTCACCGTGGGCAACGACGGGCAATTCCGGCGGTTCTGCGGCGCCATCGGCCGCCCCGACCTTGCCGACGATGCGCGCTATGCCACCAACACCGCGCGCCTGGCCTCGCGCGACACCCTGATCCCGCAGATCCAGGCGCAGATGGCGCAGCAATCCAGCGCGCACTGGCTGCACACGCTGGAAACGTTGGCCGTGCCTTGCGGGCCGATCAACGGCATGGCCGACGTGTTCGCCGACCCGCAAGTCCTGCAGCGCGGCATGCGCGTGCCGATGCCGGATGCGCAGGCCGGTTGCGCCAACCTGGTCGGCAACCCGCTGCATCTGTCGGCCACGCCCGTGGCCTATCGCACTGCGCCACCTGTCCTGGGCGCCCACACCGAAACCGTCTTGCGGGACATGTTGGGGCTGGAACCGCAGACGCTTGACGAACTGCGGCGCAATGGCGCGATCGCGGTCGGATCCTGAGATGTGCCAACACAAGAAAGACACAAGGGAGACAAACCATGGAACCATTCACCCGAGCCGGTGCGCCGCGCAGCGTCGTGAGAAGGCGGTTGTTGATCGGCGCGGCGGGCGCCGCCCTGGGGTCGCTGAGCCACGGCGCGCAGGCGCTGGCGGCGTCCGGCTACCCGTCCAAGCCGTTGCGCGTCGTCATCCCTTACCCGCCGGGCGGCCCGACCGACATCGTGGGCCGCATCGTCGCCGCGGCCCTGGCCGAGAAGCTGGGGCAATCGGTGGTCATCGACAACCGGCCCGGCGCCAGCGGCATGATCGGCGCCGACATGGTGGC
>NZ_DBHKZA010000069.1:11900-13874 GCF_057314935.1 Achromobacter sp. | reverse complement strand
TCGTCCAGCAACGGCACCCCCGGCCACCTGGCCGGCGAAGTGTTCAAGGCGGCCGCGAAGCTGGACGCCACGCACATCCCGTACAAGGGCAGCGCGCCGGCACTGACCGATGTGATCGGCGGCCAGGTCACCTATATGCTGGATTCGATGCCGTCCTCGATCAGCCTGGTCAAGGGGGGCAAGCTGCGCGCGCTGGCGGTCACGTCCGACACGCGCGTGGCGGCGCTGCCGGACGTGCCCACCTTCGCCGAACTGGGCTATCCCACCGTCAACCTCACCACCTGGTACGGCATGTGGGCGCCGGCGCAAACGCCGACGGCGTTGGTGGCCAGCCTGTACCAGGCCGTCAACGACGTGCTGCGGCAACCCGACGTACGCGCGCGCCTGACCGACGCGCAAGCCATGCCGGTGGGGGACACGCCGGAACACTTCGACGCCTATTGCCGCACGGAGGCGAAGCGCTATGCCGACATCGTGCAGCTGGCTGGAATCCGGCTGCAATAAGCGATGCGGCAGCTAGGCCCCGCCGCGGCGCGCGCGCGCAGGCGCGACGACTTGCACCCAGTCGCTGCGCAGCTGCGCCAGAAAACCGCTGGCGCTGGGGGTCAGGCCCCGCTCCTTGAGAAACACCACGCCGATGGCCTGGCTTAGCGCGGGCTTGACCAGCGGCCGCGCCACCAGGTCCGCGCTCAGCGCAGCGGGCACGGCCCCGCCCGGCACGATGGCGATGCCCACGCCGGCCCAGACGCATTGCATGACGGTGGCGAACTGGCTCACGGTGACCGCGTGCCGCAGCGGCACGGCCGCGATCGACGCGTAGCTGTCGATCAGGCGGCGCGTCTGCGCCTCGCGGGGCAGCGACACCAGCGCGTACGGCGCCAGCTGCTCCAACGTCACGCCGGTTTCCGCGGACAGCGGATGGTGACGCGGCATCACCACATGAAAGGCTTCGCGGCCCAACGACACCACCGAGAATTCGTCGGGCACCTCGTCGATGTACGTGATGCCCATGTCGGCCACGCCGCTACGCACATCGTCCAGCACCGTGCCATGCACGCCTTCGCGGATCTGCAGTTCGATGCGGGGCCGCGATTCGCGGTAGCGCGCGACGATGCCCGGCAGTTGCGTGTACGCCACCGACATCACCGCCGACACGATGCTGCGACCGCGCTGCTCGTCGGAGATCTCTCGCATGTTCTCGAACGCAATGCGCAGGTCGGCCAGCACGCGGTTGGCCAGCGACACGAACTCCAGGCCCGCCGCCGTGGTCTCGACCCGGCGCGTGGAACGATGGAACAGTTCAACGCCGACGGCCTTTTCCACCCGCTGCACCGTGCGGGTCAGCGCAGGCTGGGAGATGTTCAACGTCAGCGCGGCGGCGACGAAGCTGCCGCACTCCGCAACCATGCAGATGGCCTGGAGTTCGCGCGAGCTCAGGTCGGGAAGCGTGACCATCGATGGATGCCTTTGTCGTGGGTGACTGATGCGCCAGACGGAATTATAGGTAGCGCAGCGCTGCATCCAGCATAAGTTCATAACCGGATGCGCGGCATTGCCGGCAGGCTGAACGATTCTTAGCTTCCCGTCAGCCAATTGTCCCTAGAATGCAGCTTCCGGTGCGCCTCGCGCCAGCCCCGCATCCCCGCACGCCCTCATGCCCGCCCCCGACTCCCCCAGTCCGCTTTCCCGTCCCCCATTCCTGCACTTCCTGTTCGCGCGCGTCAGCGCGTCGCTGGCCTTCCAGATCGTCTCGGTCGCCGTCGGCTGGCAGATCTATGCGCTGTCCGGCAGCGCGATCGACCTGGGGCTGATCGGCCTGGCGCAGTTCCTGCCCATGGCCGCGCTGACGCTGGTGGTGGGTCACGTGGCCGACCGCTACGACCGCCGCAAGATCGTCGCCCTCTGCATGGCGCTGGAAACCCTGGCCACGCTGGTGCTGGCCATCGCGGCCTTGCACGGCGTGGGCGGCAAGAC
>NZ_DBHKZA010000069.1:5917-11800 GCF_057314935.1 Achromobacter sp. | reverse complement strand
CGCGCCCCGCCGCGCAAAGAGCCGACCACCTGGCGCACGCTGTTCGCCGGCATCACCTTCATTTTCCAGCGCCGGCTGCTGCTGGGCACCTTGTCGCTGGACCTGTTTGCCGTGCTGCTGGGCGGGGCGACGGCCTTGCTTCCCATCTTCGCCAAAGACATCCTGAACGCGGGCCCGTGGGCGCTGGGCGCCTTGCGTGCCGCGCCGGCCTGCGGCGCGGCGTTAATGTCGTTGACGCTGGCTCGCCTGAGCCTGGGCGAAAACGTGGGGCGCCTGCTGTTCGGTTCGCTGATTCTCTTCGGGCTGGCGACCACCGTGTTCGGCCTGTCGACCTCGATCCCGCTGTCTGTGGCCGCGCTGGTCGTGCTGGGCGCCGCGGACTCGATCAGCGTCGTGGTGCGCTCATCGCTGGTGCAGTTGAATACGCCTGACCACATGCTGGGCCGGGTCAGCGCCGTGAACACCTTGTTCATCGGCGCGTCCAACCAGTTGGGCGAGTTCGAATCGGGCGTGACGGCGGAACTGTTCGGGGCCGTGCCAGCGGTGGTGATCGGCGGCATGGGCACGATCGCCGTGGCCGGGTTATGGATGCGGTGGTTCCCGGAACTACGGAAACTCAGAACGCTGCATGGAAACGAAACGGCGCCCACCTGAAGAGAGGTTGCGCAGCAGGTTGATCAACGGCTGCGCTCGATCACCCTGCGGTTACCTTCTTTGCTGCAAGTCAGCGTGCCCCGGTACTTTTTGCACAGGTCGTTCAGCAACGCGGTCGCGCAAGCGCCGCTGACGGGTTGTGAAATGAGCACGGTGTCCGCGTCGCCCTTCAATTGAATGTCCGCGTTCGAGTTGCGGCGCAAGCCCTCCGCGATGGAACCCAGCGAGCGAGGCGCGCCGGTGAAAGCTTCCGAGTCCGGGGCGAATCGGCTGTTCAGCTGCCAATACGTCAGTCCCCACAGGGCTAGCCCCAGCAGGACGAGAAAAAGGCCCACGGGGCCTCGCAAGCGATATTTGTCGATCCACAACACCGTCGTCTGGCTGGCCGTTGCAGGCCGTGGGCGGACCAGCAGGTACACCCCCAGCACCAGAAAACCGACTCCCGCCACGATAAGCAGGACCAGCATGGTGAAGTCCAATCCCGGCAATTCCCGTACGCAAGTCAGATCCATGGCCGGTCACCGTTTCGCATTGGCAAAGAACAACACCAGCAATTGCGACTGCTGTTGAAAATCCAGCTGCACGAAGCCCTGTCCGATCTCGAACTGGCTGCTGTCGCTCCACTTGACCGTTTGAGGCGCCTGCTTGCCGCGGAACACCTCGGAAATGACCTGGCTGTATTTTCTTGAGAACGCGACGATCTCGGCATCCATCTGCTTGATCGGCAGTTCTGCACGGACAACAGCTTCGCGAAACAGGCTGGCCCGCGCCAGGACGGGCAGGGCGGCTTCAATGAACTTGCTGTCGGACAACGACGTCGTGTCGCCCGTTTGGGCAAACGCCAGATAGCGGGCAAGGATATCGGGCGCAAGGCGAAATTGCGCGCTATAGGCATCCTGACCCAGCAGGGCACTGAGCACGCCAGGATTGGCGCCGACGCCCGCGAAGCCGAATTCGCACTTGCGCCCGCCGCCATAGCGCTGGACGGTGCATGTGCCGTCGGTGCTGTAGGCCTCGTACTGCCCTGAGGCGAATCGGCATTCGCAGAATTTTCCTGGCGCCTGCGGCACCGCAGCGACGCCCATCTGGCCGGCCCCTTGGGCAAGGGACGCGCCGCTCGATAGCGTGAGCGTTACGCCAACGGCAGCCAGGATTCGCAGGGAAAGTCGGCATTGCGGCATGAATACACCTCGCCATGTCAGAGACCTGAGCAGGAGTGAAGCTTGCCGCCACATTTGATACCAGGATGGCGGTGCCGACGCCAGGATTAATCCAAAAAAACCGCGTGCGCCGCGGCGGATGGTATCGGCGTTGCCATGGCCTGACGCGCCCGATGGCGAGGCGGAACCAAGGCGTCAGGCTGCGGTAGGGGCCTTCGCAATGGCCGTGCACTTGATTTCGACCAGCAGCCCGGGCCGCGCAAGTTCGCTCACGCCGATGCACGTCCACGCACACCGGCCGCGAGGAAATGTCCTGTCCTTGACGGCGCGGAACACGTCCATGTGGGTGGACATGTCGACATGGTAGGTCGTCATGTCCACCACATCGTCAAACGTGCAGCCGGCCTCGGCCAGCACCACGCGCAGGTTTTCCCAGGCCGCGGCGAATTGCGTTTCCGGATCCGCGATGACTTGCAGATCAGGCGTCCTGCCCACCTGCCCGGCGCAATAGACCGTGTGCCCGACCTTCACCGCAGGCGCGTAACCGGCACGGTCAGCAAGCGTCTTCATCGAATCGGGGAGGATGATCTGTCGGTCGGTCATGGCAGGCGGAATTCCAATGAGGTGAAGCGTTGGATTTTAGCTAGCCTTGACGGCGACCCACCGTCATCCTGGACGCTGCCGCCTACGCTTTGCCGCTGGGCGCCTGGATCATCTTCCAGCCGTTGCCCGCCGGGTCGCGAAAGCCGGCATCCACGCTGCCATAGCGGTCCGTGGGTTCCTGCGTGAACTCCACACCCAGCCCCTTCAGTCTGGCGTAGCTGGCGCGGCAGTCCGACACCGATAGCACCAGCGGCGGCATGGCGCCTTTGGCGACCATGGCACGCAGGGTTTTCGCGGTGGCCTCGTCATGGACCGGCGGGCCCGGCGCGAACAGGCCAAGCTGGAACGCGGGCTGCTCCGGATGCTGGACCGTGAGCCAGCGGTACGGACCATTGCGCACATCCGTGTGGATGCGGAATCCCAATTTGTCTACGTAGAACGCCAGCGCCTCATCCTGGTCGTCGACGTACACGCCCATCACACTGATACCTTCGTTCATGGCTCCTCCTTCGTTGAGGCCTCCACTGTATTGCCGGCCAAGCGGCGGCGCTTCTCCAAAACTGCCATGCCCAGATCAGGACGCTGCGCGGCTTTCACGACACAGGCCGGAACCCGGCCGATGTCGGGCATCGTCGCCCGAGTCTCGCTGCGCATGGCGCTGGGGGACAAGCCCGTGACGTCATGGAAGATCCGCCCGAACGTGCCCAGGCTTTGCCAGCCGGTCGAAAAGGCGATGTCGGTAATGCTGAGCTCGGTGTCGCGCAGCAACGAGACAGCCTGTTCGATCCGGCGCGTTAACAAATAGCGGTGCGGCGGAAGGCCAAACGCCCGCTTGAAGGAGCGCGCGAAATAGGCCGCGGAAACGCCGCTGACCTCGGCCAGCCGGCTGACCGGCCAGGCCTCGTGCGAAGCGGCATCCATGCGGTCTTTGGCGCGCAGCAGACGGCGCAACAGCGCGGCGTCCTGCAAGGGGTCGGCCAGGGCCTGGTCAATCTTCGTACGCATCCTCCAGAATCAACCTCTCGACCAGTTGCGACGTGGCGCGCGTCAGGCGATTCGCCGGCCGCGTAAGGGTAGTCGCCATCACCAGCGTGTTGTGGATAGCCGGCGGGCCGATGCTTGCGGTTTGGACGGTGCCCTGCGGCGCGAAGGCTGCGACCGCCGGTGCCGGCAGGATCGTGCACGCGACGCCCTTGGCCACCAGCGGAATCATGGTCTGCATCGCACCGACTTCCGCGATGATCTTCAAGCTGACGCGATGCGGCTGGAGCGCCGCATCGACCAAATTGCGCAAGGCGTTCGGCACGCTCGGCAGAATCATGGGGTAGCCGGCCAGTTCGGCAAAACCGACGCGTTCCGGCAGCGGCGACGCCTGCGCCGAAGCCACCAGCACCAGCGCTTCCTGCCTGAGCGTCTTGCAGGCAATCTGTGGCGAAGCCGGGGGGTCGAACAGCACCGCGATATCCAGGCGCCCGGCAATCAGCCATTCGCGCAAATGGGTGCTCAAGCCTTCATGGACGGTCAGCACGGCGCGTGGAAACTGTTCGCAGAACGCTTGCACGAGCGACACCGTCAACAGACGCGCCACCCTGGGTGGCAACCCCAAGACGACGCGCCCGGTTGGACTGGCTTGCTGGTCGCGCAGCTCATCGCGGGCGCGTTGCGCCATCTCGAGCATGGCGCGCGCATGCGGGATCAACAACGCGCCCGAGTCGGTGGGAATGACGCCCCGACCGGTGCGCTCCAGCAACCGTTGGCCCAGCTCGGCTTCCAGCAGGCCGATCTGCCGACTGAGCGTGGGCTGCGTCAGATTCAGGCTGATCGCCGCACGGCTGAAGCTGCCCGCATCGCAAACCTCGATGAAATAACGCAGTTGCAGAAGATCCACGGCGGGTCCATGCAAGGAGGGTCGAATAGAAAAACAGCATAGCTGATATAGAAGCTATGCGGTTTCTCTTTGGAGTGGCAAGCAGCAGAATGCATGCATCCCCTCCGGCGTCACTACCCCGCGCCGCGCCGGCGTGAAACCCTTGGAGAGCTACAAAATGAACAGTAGGAATGTTGCGTTCTACAGCGACGGCGTCAAGTTGGCGGGGCGCGTGTTGGTGCCTGACGGCTACCTCCCCGGAGAGCGCCGGCCCGCTATCCTGATCTGCCACGGCCGGTTCGCCATCAAGGAATGGGTGCCTTCCCGTTGGACACCCTATTTCCTGGCGGCGGGATATGTCTGCATGGTTTTCGACTACCGCAACCTGGGAGAAAGCGAAGGGCAACCGGGAACCATCATCCCGCAGGAAGAGGTGCGGGATGTCCAGCATGCGGTGACGTTCCTGCAACAGCAAATCGAAGTCGATCCGGAGCAGATCGGCGCGTTGGGATGGGGGCTGGGCGGCGGTGTCGTCGTCAGCGCCGCGGCCCAAGATGCGCGCATCAAAGCCGTGGTCTGCGCAAGCGGCGTGGCCAATGGCGAGAAGTATGGCCGGGTGGGCATGACGGAATCCGACTGGGCGCGGCGACAAGACGAGATCCGGCAGGACAGGATCGACCGCGTGCTGACGGGCGTTTCAAGACGCCTGGCGCGCACCCAGGTGCTCGGACGGCCCGACACGCAACAGGCCGATGCCCACGCCCGGCAGAACTGGATCGATAGCCTGATCTCGGCGGTGGGGGTGGAACGCGCGTCGAACCCGGCCCTGCTGGGCATCCCTGAGGAAATCAGCCTGGAATCCATGCAGGCGCTGTACGCGTTCAAACCGGATGACGACGTGCACAAGATCGCCCCGCGTCCGCTACTGGTCGTGCACGCCCGCGAGGACCACGAGTTTCCGTTTGAGCACGTCAAAGCGCTGTTTGATCGTGCGGGCGAGCCGAAAGAGCTGCTGGCGATCGAGGAGGGCGGCCATCTGGACTGGATCGACCCGGCGTTTCCCGCTCAGAAAATCCATGTCCCACAGGTGGTTTCGTGGATGCAGGCACAGCTGCCGGTGACCCGCGGCTAGCGGACCGCCAGCGCCATCGAATCAGATCTCAAGGGTGAAAACATGAACGTCTTCAAACAACTGGGTGCCACGATTGCGCTGATGGCGGCATGCACCGGCGCGATGGCGCAGGCCGAGCCATTCCCGACCAAACCGATCAAGCTGATCGTTCCCTTCGCCGTGGGCGGACCCACCGATATCCTGGCCAGGATCCTGGGCGAAACGTTGGGGGAAAAACTCGGCCAACCGGTCATCGTCGACAACAAGGGCGGGGCGGGGGGTTCCATCGGTTCAGAAGCCGTGGCCTACTCGGCGCCGGATGGATACACCATCGGCCCGGCCACCATTTCGACCCATGTCGTGAATCCGTCTTGCAACAAGCATCTGAAGTATGACCCGTTGACCAGTTTTACGCCCATCGCGCTGATCGGCAACATGCCCAATATCCTGGTGGTGAACAGCCGCTTCAAGGCGGCTGACTTTCAGGC
>NZ_DBHKZA010000069.1:0-5817 GCF_057314935.1 Achromobacter sp. | reverse complement strand
GCCGTGCTGCCCGACGTGCCGACATTCGGCGAACTGGGCCTGCCGGTGATGAACACGACGTCCTGGTATGGCATCGTGGCGCCCGCGCATCTGCCCGAGGCACGCCTCGCTACGCTTGCCAAGGCGATTGCAGACAGCTTGCAAGACCCCAAACTGCAACGCCGCTTCGCCGAAGCCAGCATTTATCCCAGCGCGGATGCCACGCCCGGCGCCTTTTCGACATTCCTGAAAGACCAATTCGACAAGGAGTCGGCGTTTATCCAATCACGGAACATGACGGGGAACTAAGGCGCCGCAGGCTGACGCCGTGTGGCCAAGGCCGCGTTGCCGCAAGACTTCCAAGGCAGTTGGCGAGATCCATCAGCATCCACGATCACGTCAACTGGTGAGTCTTCAGCCAGTCCTTTAACGCATTGTTCATACGGGTCTGCCAACCCCGACCCGTTGCCTTGAAGGCAGCCAGAACATCCTCATCAAAACGGATCGTGGTCGCGAATTTTCGAGTCGCTGCGGTGCTGCCGACAGGCCGACCGCGCCGCCGCACGATATCTTCAGGCGTATGCACCCGGGCATACTGGCCGTTGGCGGCTTGCTTGGCGCTGCGCAGCAGCGCCGCTTCAAACTCGGCCACTTCGGCATCGGTTTTCTTAGACATCAAGACTCTCCTTGAGTTTGGCGAGAAATGAAGCAGACAGGTCATCGAATTTGGCCTTGGCGTAGACGATCAACAGCACCACCTCGCCATTGGCTAATCGCAAGTAGTAGATGACACGAGAACCTCCGCGCTTTCCCATTCCAGAACGCGACCACCGGACCTTTCTACATCCGCCCGAACCCGGGATGACATCCCCTGCTTCGGGATTCGCCGCGATCCAGTCCACGAACGCCTCCCGTTCGGCGTCGTTCCAGACCTTGCCTGCCCAAACGCTAAATACCTCGGTTTCGATAACCGTTAGCATGATTTAATTGTACTAACAATTAATTTGAAAGCGCAAGGTGACCTAGACACCGTGCGCGGACGCGTCGGGTTCATCAGCTACCTCATTACCCCGGAGTTGTTCATATCCATCGCCGTTCAAGCCACGTGCGACGCCTGACTCGCACCGCTTACGATGCCTGGTCGTATTTCAGCATCAGCTGCGGTGAATCGCGCCGTCACAACAGGCACGGAAGTTGAAATCCGACGAAGAGAAGGGCAAAGAGCGCAACGTCTCGCGACCAGCACCGGTATCAAGCATGCGGGCGGCACCCACTCCCCGCAGGGAGTAGACTGACCGCCTCCCTTTGCCTTTTCGAGTCCATTCCATGATTGTTAAAGCCTTGCGTGTCGGCCTGGGTCAATTGATCGTCGCGGGCGATGCCCTGACGCGTCCGCGTCCGCAAAAGCGCTCGCCGCAAGGCCAGGCCGCCGTGAACAAGGACGCGGCCGCGCTTGCGCTGTACCAATTCCACGCCTGCCCGTTTTGCGTCAAGACGCGACGCGCCATGCACCGGCTGAACGTGCCGGTGGCCCTGCACGACGCCAAGCGCGATCCGCAGGCGCGCGAACAGCTGCTGGCGGGCGGCGGCAAGGTCAAGGTGCCTTGCCTGCGTATCGAAGAGGCCGATGGCACGCGCTGGATGTACGAGTCCAACGACATCATCGCGTATCTTGAAAAACGCTTCGCCAACGTGGCCTGACCAGGGATCGGCCGGATGACACGCCTTGCCCGCCGATTGGCGCTGACGCTGTGCACGGCAAGCGCGCTGGCGGGGTGCGAGCCATCGCTTCCCCCGCCCCCGGCCGGATCAACGCTTACCGCCGAAACCATCGCCACGCGCGAAACGCCGCCCGAGCTGCAATTCAAAGGCGTGCTGGCCGGCAAGCCCATTCACTTGATCGTCAACAACTGCAAGGTCTACAAGGTGGACGCGGCCGAGGGCGAGAATGTGAGCTGGACGCTGGTATTGGAAGGCGAGTTCTATCCACTGCCCACGATATGCATCCGCCAATCGCTGACCGAAAGCAAAGGATTCATCACGGCCTTCATCGGACGCCAGGCGTTCGGCGCAGGCGGGTGCTGCACGGGTCAACCCGAGTATCGGTCGAAAGACGGGCTGACCTGGAAGCCGCATTGACAGGTTTCAGGCCTGCCGCCGGAGCTTGACCGCAGCGGCGCCCAGTCAGCGCAAATCGGCAACGTTGATCGTTCTGGCCTCGCACGCCTGCACCAGTTCGGGGTCATGGCTGGCGAACAGCACGACGCGATCTTGCGCCCAGGCCTTGAACACCTCGGCCAGCACGGCGCGGCCCTGTGCGTCGAACCCGTTGCTGGGCCCGTCTGCGATCACCACCGCCGGGTCACCCAAGGCGGCCGCCGTCACGAAGACCTTGCGGCGCGTACCCGTCGACATCTGTTCGAAGCGCTTGTCCAGATGCGGTTCCAGCCCCAGCCGGTAAGCCAGATCAAGCACCCCGTCGTCCACGGCAACCTGCTTTTCCGCGGCGACCTGCGTAAGCAAAGCGCGCCCGGTCATCTCCGGAAAGGCCATGCAATTGTCCGGCACATAAGCCAGGCGGGCACGGGCCTGCTGCTGCGCATGGGTCAGGGAATGCCCGTCGATCCAGACGTCCCCGCCATCCGGCGCGACGGCGCCCGCGATGATGCCCAACAAGCTGGATTTGCCGGTGCTGTCTTCTTCGCATAGCGCCACGCATCCCGGCGAAAATGCGTGAGTCAGCCCCTGAAAGACGAGATAGTCGCCGTAGCGCTTGGTGAGATTGTCGATGCGTAGCATGCCGGAAGTGTACGCATGAACGCGGCGGGCGGCCAGATCCCGCCCTGGAATTTTGCTGCGCTTGACGACGTGCTGCCGAGGACCGGCGCCTGGGCCGCACGGCGGACTTCACGGCAAGGAACGTGGCGTTTCGTCCCCTTATCGATCAGGTATATTCGTCGCACCCATGATCGGAAAAATCGCCCGGACTCCGAATCCCTGGTCCGTCCGCATCGCCTTGCCGTACTGATGGTTGAACGCCGGTTCCGTGCCCTTGGATGACATCGCGCTTTCCGCCAAGGCCACCGCAGCGTACGGGTGCCGCGCGAACAGGCCGCAAGACAATAAGAAGGATTAAAAATGAATCGGCAAGACTATCAAGCCGCGCTGCGGCGCGTGCTGGACCAGCATTCCGACAAGGCCCAAGCGCGCTTGGCCGCGCTGATCGCTGCCCTGCCTGAAAAGGCCCGCGAGATCCGCGTGGGCATCTTCCCCGACCAGGACGGCGAGGGCACGTTCTCGGTTGTCGTCAGCCTTGAAGGCCCCGACCTGTATGTGCTGAACAAGGCCGTGGATGCGCATCGGACCTTGTTCGACGTCCGGCACACCGCAACCGGGGTAACCCCGGCCGTGCCGATGTTCGGCTTGGACGAGCCCGACTTTGTCGTGCAGGACGCCATCGTCGATACCGCGGCGGACTGGATCGAAGCGCTGTGGGCAAACGTGGGCACGTCGCCGTTGCCCGGGCTGATCTACGGCGATGACGACGCCGGCACGTCGATGCCGCGCGAACTGCCTGTTTGAGCCAGCCGCCATCATGCCGGGACACCACGCCAGGGTGATACCGCGGCTGGGGTATAAACGAAACCCGTCAGTTCAGAGCAAAGGAATCTAGTGTCGAGCAAACTCGGGGCAGGTCGTTATGTTGCCGCGACAGCAGGCGTCATCGGCCAGCAGGGCCGCGCCATGCTGGCCGCCGCGCCGTGGTCGCTTGCGGTATTCGCGCTGTCTCTGCCATTCGCCTTGGCGGACACCCCGCTGTATCGGCTTACGGATCTGGTGTTTGTCGCGCTGACGCTGATCAATCTGATCGCGTTCGCACGCATGACGTTCGCCTGGCATCGGGTCGTCGTCTTGGGGGATTCTGCACGCAGCGCCGCCGCGCGCGGCGGCACGGCCGAGGCCAAGCACCTTGTCCTGCTGGGCGCGATCGCCATCGCAGTCGCGGCCTTGGGTCGCGCGACCGGCAATTTGCCGTTTGTGGTCTATGTGCTGCTGAACGGCGCGGAAGACATCCGATTTTGGGGCGCATTGATCGCGTCGGCGGCGGCCATCTGGCTGCCCGTCCTGTACGCGCTTGCGACGTATGGGCTGAGCCTGCCGCGCGTCGCGGCGACCGGTGAATATGGCTTTGGCGGCATTCGCGCGGCAATGCCCTACCCGCGTTGGCCGCTGATGCTCGTGCTGCTGGCGCTGGTCGTCGTGGCCGGTTTCACCGCGAGTGTGCTGTCCCCGCTGACGTACACGTTCGTGACGGGCGCTGATGTGGCCTATGCCGCGTTGGGCGTCGTGCTTTGCGTCCTGGCTACGTTCGTCGCGACGGCTATGTATGCGGTCGCGTATCGCGATGCGACGGGCAGGGCGGGCGAAAGCGCGTGACGGCTTCGGGCCCGCAGCGGCCCGATCAGGTTTCCTGGAATTTTTTGCGCAGTGTGCAAGGTCCGCAACAGGCGCCTTGCCTCATTGCCCGGCGGCACCATGGAAACACTCCCATGCGGCCTCCTCGATGCCCTGAATCACGTTGCCGTCTTCATCCGTGATCGTGAACGCCTGCTGGCTGTCCCCGATGCTGGCCTCCCCGTCCAGACCCAGCAGCAACGCAACCATCGTGTCTCTGACGACGGCGTCGAGGACGCCCTGCATCTGAACGGATTGCCCGGCTGACAACCCCATTGCCCGGACTTTGGCGGCGACCTCGCTGGTTGCCTCCGGCGCCGTAAAGGCCGCCAGCAACTCCGCCCTTAGCGCATTCCAGTTGGCGACGAATTCCTTTGCGTCCATTCCGCTTCCATTCAAATCTTAGTCCGTCCCCACGGCCCGGATCTGATTCGGCGTCGCCTCGGACGCAGGCTTGTAGTACAGCGTGGGCGCCCGGTACCTCAGGTCACGCAGCGCCGCATCCAGCTTGGGCAAATTGAAGCTACCCGCGCTCGGCGCCTGCCGGAAATCTTCCAGGCTGGCGGGCAGGCGCGTCAAGGTCAGCGAATCCATCGTGCAGGTGGGGCCGAGGGAAGTCTCTTCGCACGAATCCGGCGTCATGACCGGCTGATCGACGGGCAACACGAAACCATCCGTCAGCACGGCCTCGCCCGCTTCGAGTTTGATGGCGGCGATCGGCGAAAAAATCAGTTCGGCGTCGATGCCGGGCGTCGGCGCGGCATCGGCCTGGCCCGCATTGAATGCGATCTCTCCGTTGATGCGCCAGCGCACCTCGCGCGCCGCTTCGTCGCAACCGCCGCCGGCCCGCAGCACCACCTCGCAACCCTTGCCCAGGCCGTCTTCGTCCTCTTTCCCGGATGGCGGTTTTGGCGTGGTCATCTTGAACTCGCGATCCACCGCGTAATCCAGCGTCGCGATGCCGATCTTCTTCAACCGCTCCATGGCGCTTTGCGGCGGTACCGTTGCGGGCAGCTCGGTGCGGGGCTGGTGATAGGTGATGCGGTTGAGCCTGTATTCGCCCGGCCACACCGGAATCACCTGATACAGCAGCTTGCCGCGCACCGTCTGGAACTGCGGCCCGGGGTCGCCCGAATTCATCTTGTGATCCCCCGCGCCGGCGCTGATCGCGGTGTCCTTCTCCGACTGGTGGTTCCAGTGCACGAACGTGCTGCGCTGACGCACAAAGCGATCGCGCGTCGCGTCATCCTCGAAATCGCGCTGGGGTCCGACGTCCAGGTTCAGGGTTGGAATCACCAGCAGCGCCATTCCCTCCTGCCGTGCGTTGCCCAGCAAATCATCCACATTCACGCGATGGCGCTCCACCAACGCGGCGGTGCGCGC
>NZ_DBHKZA010000068.1:18677-35708 GCF_057314935.1 Achromobacter sp. | reverse complement strand
CCACGCTGTGCACGGCCCTGTTCAAGCGCGGCCTGCGCAACCAGTTCATCCAGGACGTGCGCCCGCTGAATGCCAATCTGCCGAATATGGTCGGCCCGGCGTTCACCCTGCGCTATATCCCCGCCCGTGAAGACCTGAACACCATCAAGGTGTTCGAGGACCGTTCGCACCCGCAGCGCGTGGCGGTCGAGACCTGCCCGGAAGGCGCGGTGCTGGTCATGGACAGCCGCAAGGACGCGCGTGCCGCATCCGCAGGATCGATCCTGGTCACGCGGTTGATGAAACGCGGCGTGGCGGGCGTAGTCACTGATGGCGGTTTCCGCGATTCGCCCGAGATCGCCGAACTGGGCTTTGCCGCCTATCACCATCGGCCATCGGCGCCGACCAACCTGACGCTGCATCAGGCGCTGGACATCAACGCGCCCATCGGCTGCGGCGACGTGGCGGTGTGGCCCGGCGACATCGTGGTGGGCGACCGGGAGGGCGTCGTGGTCATCCCCGCGCACCTTGCCGACGAGATCTCGATCGAGGCCGTGGAGATGACCGCGTTCGAGGACTTCGTGACCAGCCAGGTGCGGGAAGGCGCGTCGATCCTGGGCCTGTATCCGCCCACCGACCCTGGCACCAAAGACAAATTCGCCGCCTGGCGCAAAGAACAGGGCCGCTGAGCCTTGGCGCCGGCCGCCCGGCCGGCGACCCATACCTATAAATCAAGGCAGGAGACAACATGAAACCACAACGACGCAGCGCGTTGGGCGCGCTGCTGGCTGGCGCTGTCCTCGGAATGCTGGCCATGCCGGCCAGCGCCGCCGACTGGCCCGCCCAGAAGCCGATTTCCTATGTGGTGCCGTTCACGGTCGGCGGTTCGACCGACGTGGTGGGACGCGTGCTGGCCCAGAAGCTGGGCGATCGCCTGCACCAGAACGTCATCGTCGAAAACAAGCCGGGCGCAGCCGGTGGCATCGGCGCGACCTATGTGGCCAAGGCGCCGCCCGACGGCTACACGCTGTTCGGCGGCACCATCAGCACGCACGCCATCAACGCCAGCCTGTACAAGAACTTGAAGTACGACCCGGTGAAGGACTTCGAGCCGGTGTCCTTGATCGCCTACCTGCCCAATGTGCTGCTGGTGGACCCCAATCTGGGCGTGAACTCGGTCGCCGACCTGATCGCCTTGCTCAAGCGTGACCCGAACAAACGCACGTTTGCGTCGTCCGGCGCGGGCACTTCCACGCACCTGGCCGGTGAACTCTTTTCCAGCATGATCGGCGTGCCGCTCACGCACGTGCCGTACAAGGGCACGCCGCCCGCGATGGTGGATGTGTCCTCCGGCGCGGTGACTTTCATGTTCGATCAGATGACGGCGGCCTTGCCGCTGTTGCAGACGGGCAAGCTCAAGCTGTTGGCCGTCACGACCAAGGACCGCATTTCGTTGGCGCCCGAGGTGCCGACCATGCAGGAGGCCGGCGTGCCGGGCTTCCAGATGGCATCCTGGCAGGCAGTCTACGCGCCCAAGGGCACGCCCAAGCCGATCCTGGACAAGCTGGCGCAGGAAATCGCGGTCATCTTGAAAGAACCCGACGTCCAGGAAAAGCTGGGCAAGACCATGGGCATGGAACTCGTGGGCAGCACCCCGGACGAGTTGCGCGCCTTGATGGCCACCGAGATCCCCCGTTGGGCCGAAGTCGTGAAGACGTCCGGCGCAACGGTGGAATGATGCGCTAGAGGGCCCGGCTGGACTTACGGTTTCAGGTTCAGCTTGGGCACCAGCGTGTTGAAAGCCTGCTCCTGGCGCGCCACATCGGCGGCGAACTGCGGCTGGTCGGCATAGGACGGCGTCAGGTTCTGCTTGCGCATCAGGCTTTGGAATTCCTTGGATTGCGCTACTTGGCTGGCCGCAGAGCGCCATTTCGCCACCGCGTCCGCCGGAGCGGACTTGGGCAGGCCGATGCCGCGCCATACGCTGAATTGCAGGTCGGCGCCGCGTTCCTTCATGGTGGGCACGGCAGGCAGGTTTTCCAGCCGTTGCGGTGCCATCACGGCAAGCGTGCGCAGCTTGCCGGTGTCGACGTGCTGCTGCAACTCGGCGTAGGCGACCGTGGTGGCCTGCACGTCGCCCGACAGCAGGCCCATGATGGCGGGCGCCGACCCTTGATAGGGCACGTGCACGAATTTCACGCCGGTCTGTTCGCCCAGCGCCGCGGCCGCCATGTGCGGCACGGTGCCGATGCCGGCATTGGACACGGCCACCCGCTCCGGGTTCTTCTTCGCGTATTCCAGGAATTCTTCCACCGTCTTCCACGGCGCATCGGCGCGCACCGTCACCGAAGACGGGTCGTCGGTGAAGCGCGCGATTGGCTGGAAGTCGTTGACCGTCGTCTTGCCGATGCCCATCAGCGGAACCACCAGCATTTCCGGCGTCATCAGGACGAGCTTGTAGCCGTCGGGCTGCGCGTTGGCCACGTACGCCCAGCCGATGGAGCCGCTTGCGCCGGGCTTGTTTATCACCACCGTGGGCTGCGCCAGCAGCGGGGGGCGCACCGCTTCGGCGATGGCGCGGGCGGTGTTGTCGCTGCCGCCGCCAGGCTGGTAGGCGACCACCAGTTCCATGGGGCGGGTCGGATAATCCGCAGCATGGGCGGCGGACTGGGCAATCAGGGCGCTGATGATCAGCGCGGGTAGGCGGATGAGTCGCATGGTGGCGGTTCCGGAATCAGTGATCAGTAACCCAGGGCGGACAGGTCCGCAAGTGTCTGTTTGGTGATGGCGATGGTGCGTTCGCGTTCGGCGCCCGCCAGATCCAGGCGCGGCGGCTTGACGGCTTCGGCGCTGCCGGTGATCAGGTGCTCGGCCAGCTTGATGTGCTGCACCAGCTTGACCACGGTATCCAGGTGGAACAGCGGCGTCAGCGCCGCGTACAGCTTGCGGGCTCGCACGAAATCGCCCTCGGCGGCCAGGCGCAGCAAATCGACGGAAGCCTTGGGGACGGCGTTGGCCATGCCAGACACCCAGGCGGTCACGCCCAGCGCGGCGCTTTCCAGAATCAGGTCGTCCACCCCGCACACCACGGCCAGGCGGTCGCCGAAACGGGTGATCAGATCGGTCACGCGGGTCGTGTCGTAGGACTCTTCCTTGATGGCGACGATGGTCGGCGATTCCAGCAATTCGGCCACCACGTCCGGCGTCAGGTCGACGCCGTAGCCGCGCGGGTTGTTGTACAGCAGGATGGGCAGGGCAGTGGCCTGTGCCACCGTGCGGTAGAAGGCGACCGTTTCACGGTTGTCCGACTTGTAGGTCAGGCCGGGGAACACCATCAAGCCGTTCACGCCGATCTTCTCGGCTTCCTGTGCGAACGCCGCGGCACGCGCCGTGCCGGTTTCGGCAACGCCCGAGATGACCGGCACGCGTCCGCGCACCGTTTCCACGGCCGTGCGCAAGACCGTCAGTTTCTCGTCCGGCGACAACTGGGCGTTCTCACCCACCATGCCCATCATCACGACGCCGCCCACCCCATTGTCGATCAGCCGCTCCAGGCCTTGGCGCAACGCGTCCAGGTCCAGCGAGAAGTCGGGGTTCAGTTTGGTGGTGACGGCGGGAAAAACGCCTTTCCATTGAATGCTCATGCTGCGGCTCCTGATGCGTGGCCGCCTGCTGCGAATCAGGCGGATATTGGTTATTGGATATTGGATCCAAAAATAAAAGGCCAAAAAAACGAGGCGACTGGCCTCGAACCGGCACGCCCCGTAGGGACGGCGGTACCAACTGGATCATGGATCCAATATACTCGTATTAAAAGGGCTGCGGGTACCGGCTGTCTCTCGGGGTTTTCCTGGGCACAACCGGCCCGGCGCCGGTGTTCCCATGTCGCTCGGCGTCTGTCGGGCGGCCCAACCAGGCAGGTTTTACGTGTCCCAGAATTCGCCGCTGTCCGTTTCTCCGCCCCATCCCCAGACCGCCTCCGACGGCCGGCTTGTGCGCAAGACCGCCGTCGATCTGGTGGTGGATGCATTGCGCGACCGCATCCTCTCCGGCCTCATCCCGCCCGGTTCGGCGCTGCGTCAGGAGTTGTTCGCGGAAGAGCTGGGCGTGAGCCGGCTGCCGGTGCGCGAGGCCATCCGCCAGCTCAGCGCTGAAGGGCTGATCGACATGATCCCGCACCGCGGCGCCTATGTGTCGATGCTGTCGCGCACGGAAGTGCAGGAGTTTTTCGATATCCGCATGCGGCTGGAACCGTGGCTGTTCCGCCTTGCCGTGCATCAGCGTGACGACGGCGATCTGGATCGTGCAGAACAAGTGGTGACGCAGATGGATGCAGCGGCGCCCGAGCAGTGGGGGCGCTTGAACTGGCAGCTGCATGAACTGCTTTACCGATCCGCGCAACGGCCGGCGGCACTTGGCATGGTCCGCGCGCTGCACGAAAAATCCGAGCGCTATTTCCGCTTCCAGATCGTCAATGCCCCGATCCGTCAGCAGGCCCACGACGAGCACCGGGAATTGATCGCGTTAAGCCGCCAGGGCCAGGCGGAAAAGGCCGAGGCCGCGCTGGAGCGGCACATCGGGCAAGCGGCCGAACAGATCCTGGCCATTGTCGATCATCTGCTGGATGCGACGGCAACGCTTGCGCCGGCCTGAGGTGTCGGGGCGGGCAGGCCCGCCCCGGTGCCTCAGTTGATCTTGATGTTGCGTTCCTTGACCAGGGTCTTCCACTGCTGGGTTTCCTTGGCCAGATGGTCGCGCAGCGCGTCCGGGCTGCTTCCGATCGACTCCGCGCCGATCGAATCCAGGGTTGCTTTCACCTTCGGCTCAGCCAGCGCATTGCGCATCGCCTCGTTCAGCTTGGCCACCACTTCCGGCGGCGTGCCGGCGGGGGCGAACGCCGCGAACCAGGGCATCAGCTCGTACCCAGGCACGCCGGCTTCCTGCAGGGTCGGCACGTCGGGCAGGGCGGCGGAGCGCTTGGTGGTGGTGACGGCCAGCGCGCGCAGCTTGCCGCTGGCCACATGCGGCTTGGCGGACGTGATGCTGTCGAACATGTAGTCCACCTGGCCGCCCAGCAAGTCGGCCACGGCCGGACCGCTGCCCTTGTAGGGCACGTGCAGCATGTCGACGCCCGTCATCGATACGAAGAGTTCGCCCGCCAGGTGGATCGACGTGCCCACGCCGGCCGACGCGTAGGTGTAGTGGTTGGGCTGGGCTTTCGCCTTGGCGATCACGTCCTGCACGCTGGTCGCGCCGGTGCGCGCGGGATTGGTGACCAGCACGTTGGGCACTACGGCCAGCAGCGAGATCGGCGTGAAGTCCTTGATGGGGTCGTAGTTCAGGTCGGCGTACAGCGCCGGGTTGACGGCCATGCCGTTGGCCACGATCAGGATCGTATAGCCGTCGGGCTTGGAGCGTGCGACGGTGGCCGCGCCGATGTTGCCGCCGGCGCCCGCGCGGTTCTCGACGATGAAGGACGTGTTCAGCTGCTTGCCCATGGATTCGCCCAGCGTACGGGCGATGCTGTCCATGGCGCCTCCAGGCGGGAAGGGCACGACCCACTTGACCGGCCGGTCGGGGTAGCTGTCGGCCAGGGCGGCGGACGCGCCGCCCAAGAGCGACAGGGCCAGGACGGCGCGGGCAAAGGGTTTGAATACATGGCGCATGCGCATGGTTGTCTCCGTGATGCTTGAATTATTGTGGGTGCGCCCTTCAAGGCGGGCGCGGCCGGGTATCGTGGTTTGCGTGCCTGCGGGCCGTCAGCGGTCCCGCCGGTAGAAATTCAGTTTGTCTTCGTCCAGCGTCAGCCCCAGGCCGGGGCCGTCGGGAAGTTCCAGTTCAAAATCGGCATAGCGCGGCGGGTTGGCGACGATGTCGTCCTTCAGCAGCAGCGGGCCGAACAGCTCGGTGCCCCAGGACAGGCGGGGCAGGCAGGCAAAGCCATGCGCCGACGCGATCGACCCCACCGAGCCTTCCAGCATCGTGCCGCCGTACAGCGACATGCCGGCGGCATCGCCCACGGCCGCGGTGCGCAGCATCTCATACAGCCCCCCCGACTTGGCGATCTTCAGCGCAAGCACGTCGGCCGCGCCTTGGCGCGCGATGTCCAGCGCGTCCTCGGGGCCATTCACGGCTTCGTCCGCCATGATGGGCACGACGAAGCGGGCGGCCAGCCGGGCCATGCCCGCCAGGTTGGCACGCGGGATGGGTTGTTCGATCAGGTCCACGCCGGCCGCCTCCAGGCGCGCGATGGCGCCGGCGGCGTCGGCCTCGTTCCAGGCCTGGTTCACGTCGACCGTCACGCGGGCGCGGTCGCCCAGCGCCTGCTTGATGCGCGACACGTGCGCCACGTCTTCCGACACGGCGCGGCGGCCCACTTTCAGCTTGAACGTGTTGTGGCGGCGGCTTTGCAGCAGGGATTCCGCTTCTTCGATGTCGCGGGCGGTGTCGCCGCTGGCCAGGGTCCACAGCACCGGCATGCGGGTGCGCACGGCGCCGCCCAGCAGGGTCGACACCGGCACGTTCAGCCGCTTGCCCTGGGCGTCCAACAGCGCGGTTTCCAGCGCGGACTTGGCGAAGCGGTTGCCGCGCGCCACCTTTTCCAGGCGCTGCATGGCCGCATGGATGTTGGTCGCGTCCAGGCCGGCCAAAGCCGGAGCCAGATAGGTATCGATCGCCAGCTTGATGCCTTCGGGGCTTTCTTCGCCGTAAGACAGGCCGCCAATGGTAGTGGCTTCGCCGATGCCTTCGATGCCGTCGCTGCAGGTCAGGCGCACGATGACCAGCGTTTGCCGCTGCATGACCGCCATGGCCAGTTGATGGGCGCGGATGGTGGGCAGATCCACCAGAATGGCTTCAACCGAGAGAATGCTTGCCGGATTCATACTTTTATTGCCAGAAATTAAGCGATGATGCCAGTATGGCTTGCGCTTTCCCTTTGAGTCCAAGACTATATGGGTACCTATTCATACCTATGAAGTCTAAATAAGCCATGCAACTCAGACACCTGCGCTACTTCCAGGCCGTGGCGGAAGAGGGCAGCTTCACGCGCGCGGCCGCGCGCCTGCACATCGCCCAGCCGCCGCTAAGCCGTCAGATCCGCCAGTTCGAGGAAGAACTGGGCGTGCAGCTGTTCGAACGCACCACCCGCGCCTTGCGGTTGACCGAAGCCGGCCGCTTCCTGCTGGAACAATCCCGGCTGCTGACCGCCCGCCTGGAGGAAGTGCTGGAGGGCACGCGCCGGCTGGGGCAAACGCAGCGGCGCTGGTTCGGCATCGGCTTTGTGCCGTCGACCCTCTATGGCTTCGTGCCAGAACTGATCCGCCAACTGCGTAGCGCCGATCCGCGGGTGGAGGTGGGCTTGACGGAAATGACGACGCTGCCGCAACTGGAAGCGTTGAAGGCAGGGCGCATCGACTTGGGTATCGGCCGGATCCTGCTGGATGATCCGGCGATCGAACGTCGGGTGCTCATGACCGAGCCGCTGATGGCCGCCGTGCCGCTGCATCATCCGTTGGCGGCAATGGGCAGCGTGTCGGTGGAGCGCTTGGCGCAAGAGCCGTTCGTGCTGTATCCCGCCAGGCCGCGGCCAAACTTCGCGGACCATGTGCTGGGGCTGTTCCGTGCCGCGGGCTACGCGTTGCAGGTCGTGCAGGAGGCCAACGAGTTGCAGACCGCGATCGGCCTGGTGGCGGCCGGGCTGGGCGTGTCGGTGGTGCCGGCCTCGGTGCAGCGCTTGCAACGGCAGGATGTGGCCCACGTGCGGATCGAAGGCGACGCGTTCGTGTCGCCGGTCATCGTGAGCTACCGCAAGGATGACCAGTCCGCGTTCCTGCACCGCGCGTTGGCGCTGGCCGCGGGATTGGCGAAGTAGCGGAAATCGGGTCGCGAATGCAGAGGGGCCAGGCCGATTGATGCCGTGCTTGCCCGGGCGGAGGGCCGGGCGCTAGGATGAACGCGATGAACCTGGCCAGCACGTTGTTGCGCACCTGCCGGGCGGCCGTTTCCGCGTTGATGCGTGAACTGGCCGCCTGGAGGCCGTCGCGGGACCGCGCGATCTTCAGCGCCGAAGCGGTGCTTTCGGTGGCGCTAGCCGTCGCGCTGGCCAACGCCTTGCACCTTTCCTACACGTGGTGGGCCGCGATCAGCGGCTTTGCCGTGATGCAGACCAGTTTTGCGGGGTCGGTGGAGCGCGCCGCGCATCGCGTGATAGGCACCTTGGCCGGCGCGGCGCTGGGTGCCGTCGCCGGGCCGTTGATCGGCGACCGCCCCTGGCTGTTCGTGCCGGCGCTGGGCGTGATCGGCGGCGTGGCGGCGTATTACGCCAACGGGTCCAAGGCGCCTTACGCCTGGATGCTGGGCGGGGTGACTGCCCTGATGGTGACCTACGAAGCGCATAGGTTGAATTCGCTGGAATCGACGGCGGTGTTCGCCGCGCTGCGGGCCGCCGAGGTCGTGGTGGGCACGCTGGCTTGCGTCTTGGTGGCCTGCGTGTTCCATTTCGGGCCGCAGTGGTATCGGCGGATCCGGCCGCCGGCCGCGTCGGCAACGGCCTTCGGCGGGGGCGAGGGCTCGGCGCCGGCTGCGGCAAGCCCGGGGCCGTCGGCGGAATCGCTGCGACGCAACCGCCTGGTGCTGGGCATGCAGGGCGCCCTGGCCATTGTCTTGCTTGCGGCAGCCACCTATTTCCTGGACATGCCCGGTTTTGCGCAATCACTGGTGACGGCGATTGCCGTGCTGATACTGCCGGCCGGCAAACTGGTGGATGGAACGCGTCAGCCCATCATCGAAAAAATGGTGCAACGCGTGATCGGTTGCCTGCTGGCCGGCGCCCTGGGCATGGCATTGTTGCCCGCAACGCAGGGGCAAGCCGTGCTGTCCATGCTGGTGTTGTCCCTGGGCGTCTGGGCGGGGTGCCATGTGCAGTCCGGGCCGCAGGGCGCCAGCTATGTCGGCCGCCAGTTCACCATCGCGTTCATCATGGTGTTCGTGCAAGACCACCAGTGGGCAAACGATCCGATGCCCGCGTTGCTACGGCTGTCGGGCATTCTTTCCGGCATCGCGGTGCTGGCGGCGGTGATGCTTGCCACCCGCCGCCTGAAAGGCGAATTCATCTTGCCATCGCGCCATTTGCGATAGCATCGACGGTTTCGATTCTGCCCAGTCGCGTCGATGACCACATTCTCCGATCCCATGGCGGTTGCCCGGTACGCCGAAGGTCCCGTCAAGCAGGTCCCGGGCTTTCTCGCGCTTCAGCAAATGGCGGCGTTGCTGCTGGCCGAAGCCGTCCCCGACGATGGCCGCGTCCTGGTGCTGGGCGCCGGGGGCGGGTTGGAGCTGAAGGTATTTGCCGACGCGCACGCCGGATGGCGCTTTGTGGGCGTGGATCCCTCCGCGCCGATGCTGGCGCTGGCGCAGGCGACGCTGGGTCCGCAGGCCGAACGTGCCGATCTGCATGAGGGGTATGTCGATTCGGCGCCGTCAGGGCCGTTCGATGCCGCGACGTGCCTCTTGACGCTGCATTTCCTGGCTGCGGACGAACGCCTGCATACGCTCAAGGAGTTGCGCCGCCGCTTGAAACCGGGAGCGCCGCTGGTTGTCGCGCACCATAGCTTTGCGCAGACGGCGCGCGAGAAAAAGCGCTGGCTGGATCGGTATGCGGCGTTCGGGGCTGCCTCTGGCATTCCGGCGGCCAACGCCAGGAATGCCAGCGAGGCAATCAGTGCCCGGCTTCCGCTATTGACGCCCGAAGAAGACGTCGCGCTGCTGCTCGAAGCCGGTTTCGAATCGGTTGAATTGTTCTACGCGGGCTTCACGTTCAAAGGCTGGGTCGCTTATTGCCCCGACGCCTGAAGCGGCCGGGCGGGATCAGGCCGCGATCGACCACAAAGGCAGCGGCGTCGGGTACTCCGGCAGCGCAATGTCGGCATGGCCGGGGCGCACCCAGCGCACCCGTTCGCGCGTTGCGTCGATGCAGCCGCCTTGTTCATAGACGCCTTGCGGGTCGCGGATCCGGGTCATGCGCGCCAGGACGTCTGCCGTGGCCTGGGGATCAGCCAGGGTCTGCCTGACGCGATCCTTGACGATGCTTTCGTCGATGCAGGGCTTGCCGGCGGCGTCCGTGCGCAATCCATGACGCCAATGGTAGATCTCCACGCACTTCGTCGTCAGCGTGAACGGCTTGCCGCGTTCCCAGAAATTATTGAATTCGCCATTGCCCAGATAGAACACCCATGACCCCTCGTAGCCCTCGACATCTGACGAGGCGGCGTCGGGGTTGCGGAACCACAGCCGGTCGCCCGGCACGTAAAAGCGTTGGGGCAGGGGATCGGCAAGCGAGCCGTATTCGTGCAGGAAGGCTTCGTGAAAGCGGCCGGACATGACGGCGCGCGTTTCCCATTGGCGTTGCAATCGCAGGCCCAACTCGGGATTGGCCTGTTGCAGTTCCTGCGCAATGCCAAGGACCGTCACGTATTCCGTGGCCCGGTAGCACGAGAACGCATACAACTGGCCCGAGGCCTCGGGTTGCGTGGCCTTGCGCAAGCCTTCGATCAGCGACTGTCCCGGCAGCACGGTAAAGCCGCGCGCCTCGTCGTAGGTCCAGTAGTCGGATGGCCGTTCGGCGTGCTCGGTGTCGAAGGCCAACGCGGTTTTGCGGGCGGCCTGGACGATATAGCGGCGGATGCGTACCGCCGATTCCAGTTCCGCGATGGAGGGAAACGAAAACGCTACCGGGCTGGCCAGCATCGCCAACACGATCTCGCGGTCCAGGTCGGTGTCGTTCGTGTGCGGGCACAGGTTCAATGCCTGCGCGACGCCCGTCGTGTCGTGGTCCGGCATGCAGGCCGCGGCAAAGGCGGCGTTAAGCCATGCTTGCGCGCCCGGCGCGGCGCCGGCTACGCCCGAACAGTTTGCCGTCTCGCCAAGCCCCGATCCTGACAGGAAGCGCTGGATGGCTGGTAGCGCCAAGGCGGCCTGACGGGGATCGGCCGGTGCAATACGGATGCCGCCGCGGTCGGGATGTATCGATGAAAACTGCGGGAACGGCATGACGGGCGAATCGGGAATGCGATCCGGAAATTGTAGTCATGCAGGCTTAATAACACCTTTAAGCGGATGGCGCGAAAGCGCCATCCGCGCGGGGATTCAGCGAACTGTCATTGTCCTTGCGTGGCGGCCCCGAAGCCCTGCTGCGGCCTGCCGTAGAACAGTAGCGTGCACACGATTGCGGCGGCCAGCCCGGGCAGCGCGCCCGCCTTGCCGGCATCGATGACGTAGCCCAGGCGATGCGCGCCGAAGACCGACAGGATGAAAACAAACCCGTACAGCGCGCCGGCGACGCATACCCATGCCGGCGTGCGCCAGGACGTTCGCGCGGGTTTGAAGGCGCCCGCCGTCACGCCGCACAGCACGGCGGGCATCGCGCCGAACAGATAGGCCGTGCGCACCCCGTCCAGGCTGAACAGGGTGGCCGGCAGCGAAATCGTGACCGTCACGACCAGCAAGCCGATCAGCGGGCCGATCAGCCCATATACCGCTACGCCGGCAAGCACATCCCGGATAATCGCGCGGCCCGAGTCCTGGGGGCGGCGGCGAACGCATCGATAGACGACGCTTGCGCCCGCAAGCAGCACGATCAAGGCAAGCAGGAGCAGGTTCATGGCGTCGGGGAGTGAAGGCCGCTACGCGCGTAGCGGCGGCGCGTCAGCGGCTGACGTACTGTTTGGTCTTGACGTCGAACGCGTAATTCGTGACGTCGGCGGCGCCCAGCTGGCGGGTCTTGTTCGGCCCCGAGATGGTGGTGCCGCTGGGTTTGACGGTCACACGCGGCATGTCGTTGGCGCCGTCCGCGGAGAACACCAATTCGCCCGTGCTGCTTGTGCACGGCATGACCTCGCCGTCCGCGCAGGCGGCGCTGTTGTCTTCGCCCGTCAACACGCTGCCCACGTAAGTCCAGACCTTGTTGTCGGTGTCTTGCTTCAGCCGTTCCGGATCGAATACCAGAAGGGAATAGCCGTCGCTCGTGATGCCGTTTTCGAAACTGGTGTCCGGCACGGCCAGCAATAGCTTGCCAGCGGGGGTGCGATGCTCGATCGGCTTGCGTCGCGTATCGACGTCCGGCGCTCGTTCGTACGCGCCGAATTCGCCGATGGTGTGCTCCGTGCCGCGGAATTTCCAGGGGCGTTCAGAGGCCGGATCGTTCAGCACGAAGGTCGATTCGGCGATATTGACTTGCGTCTCGGGGCCGACCTGGTCTTCGCCCGGCTTGCCGTATCTTTCCGCCGTTTCCCAAACAAACCCGGTGTAGTAGTGCTTGCCTTCGGATTCGAAGGCATGGCCAAACCAGTATGTGGCGACGCTGCCGTTTGCCACTTCATACGTCGTCTCGCCCTTGCCGTCGATCTGGTAGATGAAATACATCACCGTGGCCGCGTCGGGAGGCGTCACCGCGGCCGCCGTGGCACGGGGAATGACAGGCGCGCTGTCCTCGGCGGCGAGTGCGGGCGCCGCGGCGGCGAATACCGCGAAGGTGGAGGCAAGCAGACCCGCCACGGCGGTGCGGACGCACCGTTGGCGCATACTCGGGCTGACCTTCAGAAGGGTTCTCATGAGTTAGGAAACGTCCTGTCGAATTTCTATAAAAGCGTTTTGATTGTTTATTTCTGTATAGAACGATCGATCTTCCGGCGCAGGCCGCCATTCACTTATGTTGAAGGCCGGCAAGATATTCGGTGCGGAGGCGAGTATACGAGGCCTGTTTATTGTCCAGGCTTCACGATATTGCAGGTATTTCTAGCGTGTTACATATGCGGCGATTAACCCGTCATCCGCGCCTGGCGCCGCATGGCTTGGGGCGGCTGGCCGAATGAACGCAGGAAGGCGCGACGCATGCGTTCGCGATCCGCAAACCCGGTTTCGTCGGCGATCGTGTCCATCGACAGGCGGCCTTGCTCCATCAATACCCGGGCCGCTTCCACCCGCAGGTTCTCGACAGCTTTGGCGGGAGACTGCCCGGTCTCGGCGCGGAAGGCGCGGCTGAATTGGCGGGCACTGAGATTGGCGGCGTTGGCCATGTCTTCCACGGTCAGGGCGTGACGCAGATTCTGCTTGGCGAAGTCCAGCGCTTTTTGAATGCGGTCCGATTTCGGCTCCAGTTCCAGCAAGGCAGAAAACTGCGACTGGCCGCCTGCGCGGCGGTGGTACACGACCAGCTTGCGCGCCGTGTCGCGCGCGATCTCCGGCCCAAGGTCTTTTTCCACCATGGCCAGCGCCAGATCAATGCCGGCGCTCATCCCCGCGGAAGTCCAGACGGGGCCGTCGATGATGAAGATGCGGTCTTCTTCGACCTTCAGCTGGGGAAAGCGGGCTTGCAGCTCGCGCGCAAAGGCCCAGTGCGTGGTGGCCCGGCGGCCATCCAGCACGCCGGCCTCGGCCAGGGTGAAGGCCCCGATGCAGGGGGCCGCCACACGGCGGGCCGTGCGTACGGAACGGCGCACGAAATCCAGGATGCCCGCCGATGCCGGGTGGGGCTCCATGCCGGCGCCGATGACCACGGTGTCGAAGGACTTCCTGCCGACAGGCGTCGTGTCGACCGTGAAGCCGGCGGAAGCCCGGATGGGCCCGCCGTGCTCGGATAACAACTGGATGCGGTAATAGGCGTGGCCCGCCATCACGTTGGCGATCTCGAAGACGGTCAGGGCGGCAAAGCCCATTACCTGGAAATCGGGGAATACGACAAAACCGAGGCGTTGCATGGCGGTATCCGGTCAGGGGGATTTCCGACATCATAGCGCTGTCCTAAAAAGTGGCATATATGACCTTTAGGACAAATCCGAAATTCCTTACTCTTCCTGCATCGACGCCATTTCCGGCGTTTCATGAATCCCGAGGAGCAAGCCATGTCCCTTCAATCTTCCCCCGGCACCGCATTGGTCACGGGCGCGTCTTCCGGCATCGGCGCCGTCTATGCGCATCGCCTTGCCCGCCGTGGCTACAACCTGATCCTGGTGGCGCGCAACCGCCAGCGCCTGGATGCGCTGGCAAGCCGTCTGGCTGACGAGACCGGGCGCACGATCGAGGTCATCGCCGCCGACTTGAACGACCGGTCTGACCTGGCGCGGGTGGAAGCGGTACTGCGAACCGACGCCAGCATCACCCTGCTGGTGAACAACGCCGGGCTGGGCGCCAGCGCGCCGCTGCTGACGGCAGACGTCGACAAGATGACGGACATGATCCACCTGAACGTGACGGCGTTGACGCGGCTGACGTACGCCGCGGTGCCCGCCATGGTGGCGCGCGGCGGCGGCGCGGTGATCAACATCGCGTCCATCGTCGCGATCCATCCGGAAGTACTCAATGGCGTGTACGGCGGCAGCAAGGCGTTCGTGCTGGCGTTCAGCCAATCGCTCAAGCACGAATTGGCCGACAAGAACATCCGCATCCAGGCCGTTGCCCCGGGCGCCACCGCCACCGAATTCTGGGAAACAGCGGGCGTGCCGATGGAGCATCTGCCCCCCGGCATCGTGATGCGGGCCGAAGACATGGTGGATGCGGCCTTGGCCGGCTTCGACCAAGGCGAACTGGTCACCATCCCGGCGCTGCCGGACGCGGCGGACTGGGATGCCTACGAGGCGGCGCGCCAACACCTGATCCCGAACCTGTCCAAGCAGACCGCCGCGGCGCGCTATCAGGGAGCCTGAACATGGACATCAAGGATTCGGTGGTATTCATCACCGGCGCGAACCGCGGCCTGGGCCTGGCGTTTGCGCAGGCGGCACTCAAGCGCGGCGCCCGAAAGGTGTATGCGGGTGTCAGGACGCCGGGCAACGGCCAGACGCCGGGCATCGTTCAGGTCAAGCTGGACGTGACCGACCCGGCATCGATCGCGCAAGCGGTAGCGCAATGCGGCGATACGACGCTGCTGGTGAACAACGCCGGCATCGCCCGCCTGAACAGCAGCGTGCTGGACGCGTCGATGGTGGATCTGAGCCGCGAGATTTTCGAGACCAATTACTACGGAACAATCCGGCTCAGCCAGGCCTTCGCCCCGGTGCTGGCCGCCAATGGCGGCGGCGCGATCATCAATGTGCTGTCGGACGCCACGTGGTTTGCGCGGCCGATGCTTGCCGCGTACTCGGCATCGAAATCCGCCGCAGGGAGCTTTACCAATGCACTGCGGATTGAACTGCGCAGCCAGCAAACCGCGGTGCTGGGCTTGCATGTCAGCTTCATGGATACCGACATGACGCACGGCTTCGACATGAAGAAGACCGGCCCCGGCGTGGTGGCCGAGGCGGCCCTGGCCGGAATCGAGGCCGGCCACGAAGAGGTGCTGGCCGATGAATTCACGCGCGACGTGAAGGGCAGCCTGGCGTCCGCCCAGGCGATCTACCTGGATCCGCCGGAAATCGCTTGAGTCCGGGCAGGGACCCGCGGCGGCCGCCGGCCGGACGGGTCAGCCACCGCCCGACACCGGCGGCGTTTCCTGCGCCGCCGACAGCACGGGTTCCGCCGCGTCCATGCCGGGGACCACATTGGTCAGGTCTTCGGTCATTTCATGGTCCAGGGCGCCCTGGACCAGATCCTCGGTGACGCGCAGCTCGACGCCGGCGGGCGACATCTGGGCGGCTGCGGCAAAGGGCGCGACGGGCGACGGGGCAGGGCGTTCGCGGCGGCGCCACATGAAGAAGGCCATCAGGCTCACGTTCAGCACGGCGAAACACCAGAACAGCCCGGCTGCGCCGTACTTCGCCATCACCTGTGAAATTGCCAGCGGGCTCAGCGCCGACCCCAGCGAATTGATCAGCAACAAGCCCTGGATCATTCGCACAAGGGCATCCGCGGGGGCACGGTCCGCGGCGTGGCTGACCGCTACGGGATAGATGGCGAACACGCCGCCGCCCAACAGGAACAGCAACACGATCAGCAGCGGCGAACCGGCCGGCAGCAGCAGGATCAACAGGCTCAATACCGTGCAGAAAACCGCCAGGGCGATCAGCACGACCTGGCGGTCGCGCAGGTCTGACCAGCGGCCAACGGGATACTGCAGCACCATCGCGCCCAGGATCACGGCGCCCATCATCTTGCCCACCTCGGCCACGTCCAGGCCGATGCGCTGCAGGTACAGCGGCAGCAAGGTGTAGACCGCCGCGATGGCCACCCCCGAACCGAAGCAGCCCATGACGCCGGTGGGCGTCATGCGGATCAGGTGCTGCGGCATCAATGGCTCGACGCGTTCCACCAGCGGCGAGATGCGCGGAATGATCACCATCGGCATCACCGACAACGACGCCAGCAGCCCGGCCACCATGAAGGGCGCCATGTCGCCCAGCTGCGTCAGCGCGCCCAGCTGGATCTGGCCCAGCATGCCGGAGCCGTACAGCGAGATCATGTAGAACGCCAGCAGGCGCCCGCGCATCTTCGGGTCGCCGGCCAGCAACAGCCAGCTTTCCACCACCAGGAATACGCCCACGCTTGCCCAGCCGTTGACCAGCCGCAACACGAACCACGGCCCGGCGCCGAAGATCAGGCCCTGCAGCAGCACCGTCACCGCGATCAGCGACGCAAAGCTGCTGTAGGCGCGGATATGGCCGATGCGCACGATCAGCCGGTCGTTGAAGATCGCGCCCAGCGTCAGGCCGATGAAGTACGACGACGAAATCCAGCCGATGACGGTGGCGGATTCGCCGGCCGCGTCCAGCCGAAGGGTGGTCAGGGAAGAAATGAACGCGTTGCCGATGCAGACAACGAACAAGCCAAGAAGCGGCCCCAGGACTAGAGCCAACAACTGCCGAGACATGAAATCCTCGATCGCGAAAAGCGGAAACCATCCGGCCTGGCCGGATTACTGCCATGAAAAATCAGAGGGAGGCATGGCAGGCGCGGCGCGGGCTGCGGTGTCTCTCCTGAGCGGAGGCCCAAGGGCAAAAACCGCCGGGGATTGTAGCGCCGTTCGTATACGGGGCCGTTCAGCGGGGCAGGGACCGGAGGGCCCCGTCCCGGAAATGGTCGCGCCCGGATAGCTGCGGCGGCCCGGGATTTTCCCGCGCCGAC
>NZ_DBHKZA010000068.1:0-18577 GCF_057314935.1 Achromobacter sp. | reverse complement strand
CCGGAAATGGTCGCGCCCGGATAGCTGCGGCGGCCCGGGATTTTCCCGCGCCGACCGACGCCGTGCAGCCCTCAGCGACGCGCTGCCTGCAGAACTTCGATGAATGCCCGATTGAAGGCCGGAATATCGTCTGGCTTTCGACTGGAGACCAGATTGCCGTCGACGACGACCTCCTCGTCGACCCATTCCGCGCCCGCGTTGCGCAAGTCGTCTTGCAGTGACGGCCAGCTAGTCATTTTTCGCCCCTTCACCACGCCGGCTGAGATCAGTAGCCATGCGCCGTGGCAGATGACGGCCACGGGCTTGCCGGCATCGAACATCGCCCGCACGAATTCCTGCGCCTTGGGCTGCATGCGGATCTCGTCCGCATTGACCACACCGCCCGGCAGCAGCAGCGCGTCGAACACGCCGGGCTCTGTCGCCGCTTGCAGAAACGTCAGATCCACTGGGAAGCGGTCGCCCGGCTTGTCGTGGTGCATCCCCAAAATGGGATCGGCACGCGCGGAAATCAGTACGGTGCGCGCGCCTTCCGTTTGAAGGCTGTGCCGCGGACCGGTCAACTCCACCTGTTCGAAGCCGTCGGTTGCAAGAATCGCCACGTTCAGATCTTTAAGTGTCGCCATGGTTGCTCCTGGTTGCTGGTCCCTTGGAGGTGACCGGCGGCGCACGGGGACCTCACGCGCCGCTCTGCCCAGCAGCAAGTGGCATGCCGCCCCGAATCCCGGCAGGCTCGTGGCGGGCCAAGTGGCGACGGCGCGAACAAAGGCCTAGCGATCCGCGCCTTGGGATTGCGCAAGACAACGGTGGAGCTTGGCAATCAGCGCGCGGCGGCCTCGGTTTCGCTCAACTCCAGCGGGTCGCCGTGCGTGCCGGCCGCAACGACGCAGATGGGGGAACCGTCGAACCAGGCGTCGAGACGGTCTTCAGGGAACAATCGACGCCCGGTTTCTCAGGGTTCGAAGACCGCGATATGCGTTGCGTGATTCAGCGCTTCATCGATGATCGTCCGAAGCGCCACTGAAGCAATCGTCCCGTTCACGAGATGGTCCACGAAGTAAAAACCGTCCTGTTCAAGCGAATAGCCGTAGATTTCCGCCGCCGAAGGCTGCTCGATCGGGTCAGGCAGTTTCCTGGACAAGATGGCGGGATCGTAGTCGGCGGGAACGGTGAATTTGATCTTGTATTCGATTCCCATTGGTCTGCTTTTCCTCAATCTATTTCAAGCTCGTCAGGAAATTGACGAGGGCGAGGTTGACGGCGTCGGGAGCCTCCTGTTGGAGCCAATGTCCCGCGCCGGGAATGACTTGCACGGCGCGCAATTGCGGAACAAGGGCGGGCATCGCCTTGATGATCTGATCCATGCCGGGAATCGCCAGGCCGGTGTCTCGTTCCCCGACGAGGTAAAGGGCGGGCACGTCCACCTGCTTTCCCTCCAACGCCGCCTGCAGCGCCCAATTGCGGTCCAGATTCCGGTAATAGTTGAGCCCGCCGCGAAAGCCGCTGGCTGTGTAGCTTTGGACAAAGATGTCCAGATCCGATGGCGTGAGCCAGGCCGGCAACGTCTGTGGGACGGGGAGTGAATCGAGCAGGCCCCGCCCATGGGCGACCATGCCGAAAGGGTTGGGCGTGCCGGGGTCGTCACGCGGGCCGGCCTCGCCCGATGCCGCAAAGTAGATGGCGCGCAGCGTCGCGTCGATATCGCGCTCGAATTCCCGTTCGGCAATGCCCGGCTCGTTGAAGTAGTGCGTGTAGAACGCGGCGGAATCGGTTTTCGGAAACAGGCGGCTGGGCGCGATCGGCGCCCTGCGCATCATCGGAACGCCCAGAGCGGCGACGGCCCGAAAACGGTCCGGCCGCAGTTGAGCCGCCTGCCAGGCAATATTGGCGCCCCAATCGCCGCCTACGATCACCGCGCTATCGGCCCCCTCGCTGTCGATAAGCGCGACCAGGTCGCCGATGGCATCCAGCGTCGTGAACGCCGCCGCATCCGTGGGACTGTCGCTGGCGCCGTAACCGCGCAGGTCCGGGGCGACGGCGCGGAAGCCCGCCCGGGCCAGGGCAGGGAGCTGGTGCCGCCAGGCATAGGCCGTCTCGGGAAAACCGTGGCACAGCAAGACGAGCGGACCGTCGCCCTGGGCCGTGACGTGCAGCGTGATGCCGTTGACGGTCACATCGCGTGTTTCAAGGTCAATCATCGGGGAGGCTCACAGAAAGTATCCGGTGCAGCTATAATACCGTAACAGATAGAGTTACGGTAATTCGATACCATGGCCAACGACACTCGACTTGCCCGATTGCTGCATGTCTTGATCCACATGCATTTGCGCGGAGGCACGACCACTTCTGGAACGCTGGCCCAGATGCTGCATACGAACGAGGTCGTGGTGCGCCGAACCATGGCGGCGCTGCGCACCGCCGGCATGGTGACATCTTCGGGCGGCCGCAACGGCGGTTGGGTACTGTCCAGGGGACTGGAAACCATCACCGCGCGGGATGTCCACGAAGCTATCGCCCATGGCGCCGTCTTCTCCATCGGACCCGCCGACGACAATCCTGCTTGCCCGGTCGAACAGGCAACGAACCAATTAGTGGCGGATTCCCTGCGCGCGGGCGAGCAGGCCTTGCTGCATCACTTGGGCGCGAAATCGCTGTCCGATCTTGCTGCGGAGATCGTCGCGGGCTAAGGGCCTGGCGCGGCGTACGCGCTGCAATGGCGCATCCGGTGCCCAGGCGATCGATGCCGGCTGCGTCGCTGGCATCGAGCCCTTGGTCGATGCTAGTCTCACCGATCTTGCCGCCACCGGGCGGTATCGTGCCCGCGTGGTATCAGGCAGGGAGCCCATATGCGACAGATATTGCTTGTCGTCGACGTCCAGTCCACCTTCAATCCTCCGCAATGGCTGGTAGACGGCATAGGCGCGCTAGCCCTGCAGGTGCCGACGATCGCTTCGATCGAGCTTCACGACGAGCAAGTCACTCCCTTTGCGCGGCAGCTGGGTTGGCATCCCGCGGTCGAAGACCAGAGCCTGGTGGCTGCGGAGAAGGTGTTCGTCAAGCATGGCTATGCGCAGACGCGGGAAACCATCGACTACATCCAGCGCCTTCAGGTCGACCGCGTGCTGGTGTGCGGCATTCAAACCGACACCTGTGTGCTCGCTGCGGGCTTCGCTTTGTTCGATGCCGGGCTCACGCCTACCTTGGTGACCGATCTGACGGTCGGCTCGTCATTGGACAGGACAGGGCGGTTGGGCATCGAACTATGGAAGCATCATTTCCGGGAAGTCACGACGGCGGACCAGGTGTACGCCGCGCTGCGGGAGTGCCGTTAGTTAAGGCCGCAGGCATGGGCATGTCCGGGGGCGCTTGCGCCTACCACTGCACATGCTCAATGCGGTGCCGCCCATTGTTCTTGGCCGCATACAGCTGCCGGTCCACGGCTTTGATGAAGCCGGCGCGCTCCGCCAGGTCATCCGGCATCACCGTGCCCGCACCGATGCTGACAGTGACCTGCCTGCCATGCGGTGACAGCGCATGCACGATGGACTTCTTCTGGAGTAATCGCTGGCAGCGTTCAGCGACTTTCAGGGCTACCCCGGCATCGGCCTCAGGCAGTAGCACGACAAACTCTTCCCCTCCGTAGCGCGCAACCAGATCGCGCGGGCCATCCAGTGCCAAACTCAGCGTCTGGGCGATGTCGATCAAGCACTTGTCACCCTGAGTATGACCATACAAGTCGTTGTATTGCTTGAAAAAATCGACGTCGAGCAACAAGACGGACAACGGTTGGCGACCGTTGCGCGCACGCTCCCATTCCAATTCGAAACTGCTATCGAAGCGGCGGCGGTTGGCGATATTCGTCAAGCCATCCTTGAAGGACAGCACCTCCAGTTCCTTCTGCAGGCTCAGCAGGTTCTCTTCATTTTTCTTGCGTTCGGTGATGTCGAACATGAAGCCAATCAGCGCTTCGGTTTCGCCTTCTTCATTGCGCACGACGTGCACAACGTCGCGAATCCAGACATAGCCGTTGTCCTTGGTCAGCGCGCGGTAGTCTGCCTCGTGGTCTATGCCTGCCTGGGATTGGGAGACGCAGAAATTCACGACATATTCGCGATCCTCCGGATGCATGCGCATGGCCCAGTCTTCCACGCTTACCCAACTTGCGGCGCTCCAGCCCAGCAACGCCTCGATCTGAGGGCCGACATAGGCGAATTTCATTGTCGCCCAATCAATCTTCCAAGGTATCGCCTTGGTCGACTCCAGCAAGGTCCTGTACAACGCGTTGTCATTCAAATCCGGGCTCACGTCGGGCATACCCAATCCTTCCTTTGCTATTGCTATGAATTCGCGACCGCTGATTCAATGCCTTCCGCCCAAACGCCTGTACAGACGTCGGCGAATTCGATCCGATTGCGTCCCGCCGCCTTTCCTCTATAGAGCGCGGAGTCGGCCTGCCGAAGCGCATCCTCCAGGCCCTGCGCACCGTGGAATGGCGGTGAAATGCCGATGGTGACCGTGCAACTCAGCAAGTTACCAGAACCCGCCACGTTGATTGCCTGGTTTTCCACGCCAGCACGCAAACGTTCCGCCAGGTGCACGACGCTGTCACCGTCGGTGTCCAGGAAGATGGCCACGAACTCTTCTCCGCCAATACGGCCCGTCAAGTCGCCGCGACGGACGGTGGATCGAAGTAGATCCGCAACTTGGCATATGACTTCATCCCCGGTTTGGTGTCCATAGGTGTCGTTGATTCGCTTGAAGTGGTCGACATCCAGCAGCAGCAAGCGAGCGGGCACGGCGTTGCGGGAATTGAAATATTGCCGCAGCGCATCCAGAAGCCCTCTGCGATTGAGCAGGTCTGTCATGGGATCGCGTGCCGCCATGTTGCGCAGGCTATCGGTCAGCCGCCGCAGTACCAACCAGACGATGGAGGGGGGCACGATGGTGGCCAGGGTCGACATGTAGATGTAGAAGATCATTTGAAAGCGGCTGTCCATATGCAGCGCGTCCAAGCCGCCATCCACGATTTTCAGGAACTTCAGCGCGTTGAGAACACAGATCCCGCCAATCAGAAGGGCAAAAAAAACCATCTCGCCGTACAAGTCTTTCGCAAAAGTGCGCACCCCGTAGATCACGGTTAGTGTCATTGCGAAGAAAAGCAGGGTCGCCATCGCCGCGAGCATCGCGTAACGCGCGGTGGGTCCGGCGTTCCATTGCACCAACCATTGCGCAAGGGCATAGGCCGCGGAAAAAATGATCAGTGGTCGCCATAATGGGACCTGACGACCGAAAAAGCGCATCGCGCCGAGCCAATAGGCGATTGGGGCAGCCAGCGTGAGGGTGTGGTTGACGACGCTCATCACGCTCCATGCCGGTCCGCCTTCGGCCAGTTGCAGGATATAGGCCAACGCCAGCAGGAGATTGCCGACGGCAAAGAAATCCATCCCCATTCGGTTGCCGGGCAAGCGACGACTGATAAGCAAGAACATTGCCGAAAAGCACAATAAGTGTGCGCACAGCATGGCGACGAGCGTGGATGCAACCATAGTGGGGTCGTGGAAAGGGGAGCAGAATTCCTGCACTGGCGCTGCCAGGCGGGAGGGAGCGACATTCACGGGGGAACATGGGGCGTCATTCTCACATGAGGCGATCTGTAGATGGCGGCTTTGGGCGGAAGCGGCTGGACGGGCAGGGCCTCGGTCAATCCGGCGCATTCATTCAATCGGCATAGCGATAGCGGTGTGGCGTCGCGATCCCTCCGCAAGGCGCGGGCCGTGTGTGGCGCCGCCTGCGCGCTGCAACCCAACGGCGTCGTGCCGTCTGCGATAATGCGCCCCGCGCGGCGGCCGGCATTGAGCCACGGCCCGCCGGCCGCGCCAGGCACTCCGGAAGGTGCACCCCGGAGTGTGCGCTGGATCGTCCTCTGACTTACCCAATAAGGCCAAATGAAAGTACGCGCATTCTGCATTGCTTCGCTAGGGGCGGTGCTGTTGACTCAAGCCTCTGCGTCCTTCGCGCAAAATGTCAATGGAAAGAATCTCTTTACCCAGAGATGCGCCATGTGCCATGGCGCGGATATCAAGGGGACCGGACCATTGGCCAAGAAGAGCAATCCGCCCACCCCTGATCTGACAACCGCCGCTTTCAAGAAGCGACTCCATGATTATCCGGGGGTCATTGTTTCGTCGGTAATCCTTCGGCCCAATGGGGATTTGATTCCCCGGACGCTGCGAGAGAATGGCGTCAAGCTGGCCCCGCACGCGTGGACGGTTCAGGATTTCCGCGACCTGAATCAATACATGAGCGGCGTGATTGCAAAAAGCCGATGATTTGGGACGGGCCCCCTTGTCATCCGGTCAGATCACCCTTGCTATTTGGCCGAGAATTGGTATGCCGTCTGGCCGTCAGGCATGAACGTGTACGTGACGTACATCGGAATGGTTCGACCGCAGGCTTCGAAATTCCAGGCCTCTCTGGCCGATCCCGCGATGAGCGCGGTTCCGGCGGCGTTGGTGCGGATGTCGTCGGATTTGCTGACCAAGGCTACCGCCACGGACTTGGGCGTTTCATTGCAGCCGTTGGTGATGGACAGCAAGGGCACCAACTTTTCCAAGGCGAAAGGCGGATCCGGGGTGAGCGGCTGCCCCTTGACGGGTATGCCCCTGACATCCTGCCTGTAGGTGGTGGGGGCGGTGCAAGCGGCCAGCAGCGTGGCGGCAAGGATGAGGGCACAACGGTGCAGCCCAATGACAAACCGTGATGGCTTTGCGTGTTGCATGGTGGTCTCGGGCTCCTGTGTCGGCGTGGCTTGCGATGATCCCATCGTGTATGGCGGTCGATCCTGCGCGTGGCGAGCGGAATATAACCGATCACATTTCTCTCTCTTGAATTCGTCGGATTCCTGCGCCTGAGTGCCAGCGCATTAGGCATTAGGCATTACGCGGTACGGCTATCGTATTGACATATCGGTAAATCCCGATACAATCGGCCTATGGATCTGCTCGAAATATTCAAAGCGCTCTCGAACCGCACCCGCCTTGAAATCTTGAAAGGGCTGAAGGATCCGGCCAAGAACTTTCCTCCGCAGGACGAAGGGGATGTGAATACGGTCGGCGTCTGCGTCAGCAGTATTCAAGAAGGCGTCGGGCTGTCGCAGTCCACGGTGTCTGACTACCTTGCAACGCTGCAACGTGCGGGCTTGGTCGATGTCAGGCGCATCGGTCAGTGGACCTACTACAAGCGGAATGAAGCAACCATCCGTGCTCTTGCCCAGGTGATAGGGAAAGAGCTGTAATTTTTTATCCTAAAATATCGGTAATTCCCGATATCCCGTTTTATCGAAATCAAGGAATGCAATGAAAGCCATCACACTCAACGCTTTTGGCGGCCCGGACGCTTTCGAACTTCGCGACGTGCCCACGCCCGAGCCGCAGGCGGGACAAGTCCTGGTTCGGGTACAGGCAACTTCCATCAATCCGTTGGATTACCAGGTTCGGCGTGGCGACTATCCCGACCTGGTGCCGTTGCCGGCCATTACCGGGCACGACGTATCGGGCGTTGTCGAAGCCGTGGGCCCGGGGGTAACCGCCTTTTCTCCTGGGGACGAAGTCTGGTATACCCCGCAAATATTCGACGGCCCGGGAAGCTATGCCGAATACCACGTTGCCGCCGAAAGCATCGTCGGCAAAAAGCCTCCGGCGCTCAGCCATCTTGAGGCGGCAAGCCTGACCTTGGTTGGCGGGACGGCGTGGGAAGCCCTGGTCGTGCGCGCGGCACTAAGAGTGGGGGAGAGCATCCTGGTGCACGGCGGGGCAGGGGGCGTGGGGCACGTGGCGATCCAGCTTGCAAAAGCCATGGGCGCGCGGGTGTACACGACCGTGCGCGAAGCCAACTTCGGGTTCGCCCGAAGTTTGGGCGCCGATGGGGTCATCGACTATGAAAAGGAAGACTATGTGGATGCCATCATGCGCGAAACGGCGGGGCGTGGCGTCGATGTCATCTTCGACACCATCGGCGGCAACACGTTGTCGCGCAGCCCCGACGCGCTTGCGCAACTTGGCCGCGTGGTCACGATCGTAGACATCGCGCAGCCTCAAAACCTGGTCCAGGCCTGGGGCAAAAACGCGAGCTACCACTTCGTCTTCACCAGGCAGAACCGGGGCAAGCTCGATGATCTGAGTGCATTGGTCGCGCGCGGTCAGCTGCGGCCACACGTGGGCGCCGTTTATCCGCTTGCCGATATTGCCCTTGCGCATGCCCGGCTGGAGAGCCCCAACAACGGTCTCCGAGGAAAAATCGCAATCGCGGTGGGGCCGTTGGCGCAATGACGCTGGCGCCAGGCTACGGCTCGCATCGCGGGGACTGTGGCCTGGCATCGTCTGGCAGACCGGGCCCGCATCGCGCGGCCCCGCGGGCGTCTGGTAGCGGACGGTGTCAGCCGTGCTTGGGGAAACCGTTGCTTGCCCATTCCGAGGCGCGTTGCACGTTCAGCTTGTAAGTCGGCGCAACGTTGACCTGGGCCAGTTGTTCGCCCAATTCGTCGTAGGCGCTCAGGACGGCGTAGGGCTCGTCTTCGTCGGGAACGATGTCCAGCTTGATGGTCAGGCGGCCGGCGGCGGCGTCGATCTTTACGCTCTTGTGCAGCGTCGCATGCAATTGCTGTTCATGACGGCGCAGGACTTCGTTGGCGGTCTTGACCAGGGTGAAGAAGGCGGGAGAGTCGAGCGGTTTAGGGTTCTTCTTGTCGCGGCCCATGGTCCACGGGCCCACCAGGGCCGGCTCGGCTTGGCCGTCCAGGGTCATTTCAACGGCCCAGCCGTCGTCGTCCTCGTTCTTGATGATGCGGGCGGTCCAGCCGTCATCACGCCATAGCCGGGGCTCTTGTTCCTTGCGGTCTTCCGATGTATCAGTATCCGGTGTGCGGGTGTCGTTCACTGCTGTACTTCTCCTGGCTGGGGAGCGCGAATTTCGCTCGACCCCTCGCACTGTAGCCTATCGCGCCCGGGATCTCCTTGCCCCTTCAGTGGGACGAGACGTACGCGGACGCGGCAAAAGGCGGGGGCACGGCAAAGTCCGCCCGCATCCGGTTCACCTCTTCGATCGGGCTGCGTCCGAACAGGCGCTTGAACTCCCGGCTGAACTGGGACGGGCTTTCATAACCGACTTCGGCGCTGGCGGCGGCCGCCGTGATTGAATTGCGCACCATCAGCAGCCGCGCATGATGCAGGCGCGTGGATTTCAGGTACTGCATCGGCGACGTGCTGGTCACTGCCTTGAAATGGACGTGGAACGCCGGCACGCTCATGCCCGCTTCCCGCGCCAGCTGGTCCACCGTCAGGTCGTCCTTGAAAGCGGCGTGGATCCTGCGCAATGCCCGGACGACTTTGCCGAACTGGCCCTGCATGGCCAGCGCCGCCCGCATGGCCGGCCCCTGCGCGCCGGTCAGGATCCGGAAGTAGATTTCGCGCACCAGCGCCGGCCCCAGGATCTGCGCTTCCATGGGCCGGCCCAGCGCCTGCAGCAGACGCAGCACGGAATCCGTCAGCGGCGGATCCATGGGGCTGGACATCATGCCTTTCGGCTCGGCCGCTATAAAACCGCCCAACTGGTCGATCTGCAGCATGAGGTCGGCCGCCAGCTTGAAGTCCAGATGCATGTATAGGGCCAGCAAGGGCTCGGCTTCGCTGGCGTCCGTCTCCATCGTGAAGGGCACCGGCACCGAGACGACCAGGCATTGATGCGCGTCGTACAGATAGGTCTGGCCGCCGAAAAAGCCGCGCTTCCTGCCCTGGCACACGATCACGATGCCGGGGTCGTACAGCACGGGCACGGACTTCAGCGGTCGGTTGGAGCGCAGCAACCGCACGTCTTCCAGGACCGTCAGGTTGTAGCCCTCGGTCGGCGCCAGCGCGTCCAGCAGACGGGCCATCCGCTGGCGCAAGGGCGCCAGCGAGTCATCGGATTCGGGCTTGTCGGACATGGTTCGCGACAGGATCGGACTGGGGGTGATCAGCTTGCCATGGAAGTGCGAAAAATATCCAGTCCAATAGTTTTAGGCAATAAACAAAGACCATAGGCCATCGAACTATCGCGTGGGAAATCCTAGCATTCCATCCGTGCCTCAGGCATCCCTCAACCCGACAGGACGACACCTTTCATGATCAACGTAATCAATCCCGCCGACGGCTCGATCGTCGGCGAAGCGCCCGAGCTTGGCTCGGCAGCTGTCCAGGCCGCCATCGATCGGACCTGCCGCGCCTTCCCCCTGTGGTCCCGCAAGCTTGCCAAAGAGCGCGGCGATCTGCTGCGCCGCTGGTTTGAGCTGATCCGCGCGGACAAGCGCGTGTTCGCCGAGATCATGGTCAGGGAAAACGGCAAATGCCTGTCCGAAGCCCTGGGCGAAATCGACTACGGACTGGGTTTCATCGAGTGGTATGCCGAAGAAGCCAAGCGCGTCTACGGCGACACCATTCCGTCGCACGCCGCCGGCGCCGAAATCCTGGTGTTCAAGGAGCCTGCCGGCCCCACTGCGGCCATCACGCCGTGGAACTTTCCGTTCATGATGATCGCCCGCAAGATCGCCACCGCGCTGGCGGCCGGGTGCACCATGATTATCAAGCCGTCCGAACTGACGCCGTTGACGGCGTACAAAATGCTGGAGTACGCGCGCAAGGCCGGTATTCCGGAAGGCGTGTTCGAGATGGTCACCGGCAATCCGAAAGAGATCGGGGAACTGTTCACCGGCGACTCGCGCATCCGCAAGATGTCGTTCACCGGTTCCACGGCTGTCGGCAAGATGCTGGCTGCCGCCTGCGGCAACGACCTGAAGAAGATGACGCTGGAACTGGGCGGCAATGCGCCCTTCATCGTTTTCGATGACGCCAGCGTCGAAGAGGCGGCCGCGAGCCTGGTTGCCGCGAAGCTGCGCAATTCGGGCCAAGTGTGCATTTCGCCGAACCGCATTTACGTGCAGGATGCCATCCACGACCGCTTCGTGGCGGCGGTGGCCGAGAAAGTTGCCCGGATCCCGGTGGACCAAGGCATGCAGGAAGCGTTCGTGGTGGGGCCGCTGATCAACCAGGCGGGCATCGACAAGGTGGCCGAATTGGTCGACGACGCCAAACGGGCCGGCGCGCAGGTGCTGCTGGGAGGGAAACGCCATGCGAAGGGCGGGCTGTTCTACGAGCCGACAGTGCTGGCCGGCCTGACGGACGACATGCGAGTGGCGCACACCGAGATCTTCGGGCCGGTGTTTGCGGTGTATCGGTTTCACACCGAAGACGAGGTCGTCACGCGCGCGAATCATTCCGAATATGGATTGGTGGCGTACGTGTTCACGCGTGATCTGGCGCGTTCCTTCCGGCTATCCAGGAACATCGAAGCCGGCATGGTGATCCTGAACTCCGGTTCCGTCGGCACCGCGTCGATTCCGTTTGGTGGCATCAAGCACTCGGGCTACGGCCGCGAGGGCAGCTATTACGGGATCGAGGAGTACGTCGAGGTGAAGTACGTGCTGATGGCGGGGTTGGACAAGTAGGGCCATCCTGAATCCCGGCGGGCGCACGTGGGCAGCGTGGCGGCCCTATTCGTCTCTCGGGCGCCATTTGCCGGGAATCGGGTGTGCCAGCGTCAGGAGCACAATGGCCGGAACGTCGGCATGCAGGCTGTGGGGCTCATCGCCGGGAAGCGTCACCAGTTGGCCTTCAGCCAGCGTGCACCGGCCCCCTGACGCATCGATGTCGACCCGTCCCTGAAGGCACTGGAGCGTCACGACACCCTGGACTTGATGCGAGGGCATCCGGTGCCCCGCGGGCAGCACGAGCCGGATGATCTGCAATTCTGCCGTGCGCAACAGACTGACGCTGACCGGCGGGGCGGGCTCCAGGCTGGGCCGATGAAACAGGTCGATGACTTCCAGCGGATTCGCGTGCTTCAGTGCCATACGGGACTCCGGTGGCGTGAACGACCTTGCGGTCGAGGGGACGTCAAGTGCTCTGATGCGGCGACGGGCGGGGAACGGCTGTTCCTTGGCACGCCCGAATCGCCGCGTACATCCAGTAGTCGCGCGCCTGGCCGCGCACCTTGCGGTACTGGCGCAGTATTCCTTCGCGCTGCATGCCGATGCGCTCCAGGACGGCAACGGAGGATGCGTTGCTGTCCAGGACGGTGGCCTGGACGCGTTGCAGGCCCAGGCCATCGTGCGCCCAATTCATGACCGCAAGCGCGGCGTGCATCGCCAAGCCGCGGCCATGGTGAAGGGGATCAAGGTCATAGGCTAGTTCAGCGCGTCCATGCGCGCGAGCGATTTCGTTTAACCCCACCGTGCCCAACAGCTTGCCGCTTGTGTCCACGATGGCCCAGCGCAGCGCATCGCGGTTTTCGGCGTAGCCGTTGATAAGGGTCGTGAGGGCGGCCGGGCTGATATCGCCCCAGCTTGTGTGTTCAATGACGCCTGGGCGGTTCAGATACGCCGACCACGCCGCCGCGTCATGGGGCTGAAGCGGGCGCAGGGAGGCCGCGAGGGCGTTGGGCAATGCTGTCGGCGATGCGGTCATGACGTGTCTCGCTGCTGGCGGACGGGGCGGAGTTTTCAGGTGCTTGCGGTGAACGTTATCACCCCGCGTCCGAGGCCGGGCGGTGCCGGTCCGGGCGCGCCATAAGCAAACCCTTATTCGGCCATCAAGAAAGGGAATTTTTCTCTTATGGGTATGAACCACAATGCATACCGTCCGCCCCAAACCCTGGGCGTGGCCAGAAACAGAAAACAAGAGGATGACAATGGAATCGGTGTATCTGGTGGTGGCGCTGGGCGCGGTAGTCGCCGGTTTCGTGCAGGGCTTGTCGGGTTTCGCGTTCGGGTTGGTGGCGATGTCGTTCTGGGCCTGGGCGCTGGAGCCGCGCCTGGCTGCCACATTGGCGGTGTTCGGCGCACTGGTGGGGCAGGTGCTGGCGGCCATTACCGTTCGGCGCGGGTTCGATTTCAAGCAATTGCTGCCGTTCGTGCTGGGCGGCCTGGCCGGCATTCCGATCGGCGTGGCGGTGTTGCCGACCTTGGATATGGATTGGTTCAAGGCGCTCTTGGGCGCGTTGCTGATCGTCTGGTGCCCGGCCATGCTGCTGGCCAAGAACATGCCGAAGATCACCGCCGGTGGCCGTCTGGCTGACGGAACCGCGGGCTTTGCTGGCGGTGTGCTGGGCGGCATCGGCGGCTTTTCCGGCACATTGCCCACGCTTTGGTGCACGCTGCGCGGCTTCGAAAAGGATAAGCAGCGCTCCATCATCCAGAACTTCAATCTGTCGATGTTGGCGGTGACGATGGGCACGTACCTGGCGACGGGCATCGTGACGCGCGACATGTTGCCGATGTTCGCCATCGTGGCGCCGGCCATGCTGGTGCCCACGCTGCTGGGCGCCAAGCTGTACATCGGCATCAGCGAGGCGCGCTTCCGGCAGATCGTGCTGGGTTTGCTGACCGCGTCGGGGGTGGCCTTGCTGGCGTCTTCCGTTCCGCGTTTGCTGGAACGCGTGGCATAAGGCCAGGCTTGCTACGCGCCGCCGAACCAACGCGATAGCGCTTGCGCCGCGCCCGGCGCGTCCGCGTGCGTATCGGCGGCCCACGCGACGATGCCGTCAGGCCGCACCAGGACTGCGCGCAGGCCCAGCCGTTCACGGGCGTCACCCGCGACATAACTGACTTCCTGCCGCCAGCGACGGGTCAGCGCATCCAATGACGCATCCCACGGCGCATCCAACGAGGCAGCAGGTGCGAAGTCCAGGAACAGGCCTTTGCCCTGGCGCAGCAGGGTGCCCGCTCTTGTTCCGTCGGCCAGTTCGAAATCGGGCATGTTGCGGCCGACCAGCGGATGGCTGCTGCCCAAGTCGTAGCGTTGCGATACGCCCCAGACACGTTCGGCGAAATACGTCGCGCCGTCGCGGGTGCCGATCAGGTCGCGGACGATGGCTTCGAGCGCGCGCGTGCTTGGGGTAGGGCGCATCAGCGTGACTTGCGCGCGCGACCAGTCGAGGATACGCGCGCCCACCGGGTGCCGTTCCGCGTGATAGGTGTCCAGCAAGCCGGCAGGCGCGTCGCCGCGGATCGTGGACGCCAGCTTCCAGCCCAGGTTCATCGCGTCACCCAGTCCAAGATTCAACCCCTGGCCGCCCAAGGGGGAGTGGACGTGGGCGGCGTCGCCGGCCAGCAGCACCCGGCCTTTACGGTACGCGTTGGCTTGATAGGCCCGGTCGGTCCAGGTGGCTGCAAGCCGCAGCGCGGTGAGCGTGGCGTTCGTCCCGCAGACGCGGCGCAGCACCGCCTGCACGTGCGCCAGCGTGATGGGCTGGACGCGATGGCAGGCGCCGCCATCGAAGTCGACCATGGCAAGGGTGCCGGGTGGCGCAAACGTGTACATGCCGTTGGGCGTGTAGTGGCGGCCTGGGCGAAGCGCGGCCGGGTCGGCCAGTTCTACCTCCGCGGAATAGCCCGTGAACTCGGGATCGGTGCCGGTGAATGCGAAGCCGCCTGCCTTGCGCACGGTGCTGCGGCCACCATCGCAGCCCACGAGCCAGCGCCCGCGAATGGTTTCCGTGCCGGACTGAACCGTCACGTCGTCGTCCGTGGCAAGGAAGCCATCGACCTGGACGCCACGCCGGATCTCGGCGCCCATCGTGCGGGCGCGGTCGGCCAGGACGGATTCAAGCGTCTCCATGTCGACGGCCATGCCCGTGCCGGCCGGGCTTTGCAGGCGGTACGGCCACTTCGAGGTGTCGATGTCGTCGTGAAAGAACTGAATGCCTGCGAAATGGCCGGCAGGCTGGCGTGGCTGGCGGGTCCAATGGGCGGCGGCCGCAATCTTGCTTGCGCCTTGATTCGCTGCTTGCGCCGCAGTCAGCGCGTCCAGTATTCCGCGGCGGTAGAGAGCTTCAAGGGTGGGCGCGGACAGGCCGCGCAGGCCGAACGGCAGGCGTTTCAACGCGGCGTGCGGACCGTGCGCCTGTTCCAGCACCAGGACCGACAGGTCCGACAGGCGCAGTTCGCAAGCAAGCAGCAGGCCGACGGGGCCGGCGCCGACGATGATGACGTCATGAATGGGGGAGGGACGGTCGTGCATGAAAGACTCCTGTGTCGAGGTTCGACCGGAGCGTTTCTCAAGCTGACACCCGCGCCGACGAACGACTGGACGCTGGGATAGCGCCGATGTTCGTCGTGGGGATCTCATGCACGAGGCCAAAGACCAGAGCTTTCGTTACCGAAAGGACTTGGGCTTACCAGACCAAGTCTGCCTTTTCCGACACGGCTTTATAGCACCGCGGCGATGAGGCCGCAACGCTCACGACGTGCCGTGCGCGTCTTTGAGCCGGCTGAGGAACCATCGGCCGGCGGGGCCGGGAGGTGTGTCCCTGCGGTAGACGGCGAACATTGCGATGGGCGGCGTGTGGGGTTGGAAGTGCTCGATCCGCAAGGTGACGAGGCGGCCGGCATCCAGGTCGTTCTGCACCATGTCGGCAGGCATGTGGCCCCATCCGAAGCCGGCACGTAGGAAGGCATGCTTGGCGCCCAGGTCGGCCAGGCGCCAGATCTGCGGCGAGAACACGCCGAAGCTCGCACCGTCGGTCAACGTCGTGCGGTCCGTCAGCACCAACTGCACGTGCTGCTTCAATTCAGGCGCCCGGATGATCCCGTCGTTCAACGCCAGCGCATGCGTCGACGCTGCCACGGTGACCATCCGCACGTCCAGCAACTTTTCCGCGGCCAGGCCGTCGGGAACCGATGGCATCGAGCCGCTGATGCCCAGGCGGCAGGTCTGCCCGATGACGGGCTGCATGACGGCGCCAAGCGCCTCGACGTACAGCCGCAGCGGGGTATGGGGAAACTGCTTGCGGAAGGCATCGACTGCGTCGGTCAGCGATGCCATCGGGTACATGACATCCACCACGACCGAGAGCTCGGGTTCCAGGCCATCCGCGATTGCCCGCGCAGACGACTTGAAGCCGTCCATGCCGCTGACCACCTGGCGGGCCTGCACGAGTAGCGCGGTGCCTTCCTCAGTCAGGCGAGGGTAGCGGCCGCTGCGGTCGAACAATTGCACGCCGGTCTGGTTTTCCAGGTTGGCCAGCGTGTGGCTGACGACGGATTGAGCACGCCGCAGCTTGCGGCCGGCGGCCGAGAAGCTGCCTTCTTCCGCCGCAGCGATGAACGTGCGCAGTTGGTCCAGCGAAATGGCGTCCAGCATGTATCTATCCTGTGGATGGATTGAATCTAGAAATATAGGCTATTCAGATAGGTGTCAAGCCCCTAACCTTCGTTCATCCCCTCACCGAAGGACATTCCATGCAAACCGCAACAACGCTCTTGCAGCAACACCTGAAGCTGCTGGTCGACGACAACGGGCAGTGGCAAAGCCTGATCGCCGATGACATCGTCTGGGACTTGCCCTATGGGCCGAGCCTGGGTCATCCGCTGACGCTCGAAGGGCGGGAAGCGGTGCTTCGGCACGCGAACTGGTTCATCGGTGCGGTCAAGGATTTCCGCTTCTTCGATGCGGAAATCGTCGCGACGACGGACGCGAGCCATGCCGTGGCGCGGGTGCGGGGGCAAGGGCAGGCGGTGTCGACCGGGCGCACCTATCGGCAGGAATATGTGGTCTTCCTGACCGCGCGTGACGGGCGAATCGTTCACCTGCGCGAATACTTCGATCCGGTCCAGGCCGCGCGGGCCTTCGACGCGCCGATTGCCGGCTTTGCTGCGGGGAGCCTCTGATGAAAGCCATACGTGTTGCTGCCTACGGCAGCCCCGACGCCATGATCCTGGCCGAGCTTGACGATCCCGTTCCTGGCGACGACGAGGTCTTGGTCGATGTGGCCGCCACGTCGGTCAACCCGATCGACTGGAAGATTGTCAGTGGCGCAATGCAGGCGTTCATTCCGCTACCGCTGCCGTTCACGCCCGGGGTGGACGCTGCGGGCACCATCATCGCCGTGGGGCGCAATGTCACCGGCTTTGCGCCGGGCGACGAGGTGATGGGGTTCATCGGCATTGTCGGCGCTTATGCGAGCCGGATCGTTGTCGACCCGCAGCGTCTGGCCCGCAAGCCCGAAAGCCTGACTTTCACGCAGGCCGCGGCGATTCCCGCCGCCACGCTCACCGCTTGGCAGGCCTTGCATGAGCACGGCGAATTGCGCGCGGGCCAAACGGTCTTGATCCATGCGGCGGCAGGCGGCGTGGGCAGTGCCGCGGTGCAAATCGCCAAGCTTGCCGGCGCGCGGGTGATCGGCACGGCTTCCGCGGCCAATCATGACTACATTCGGGACCTGGGCGCGACAGAAGTGATCGACTATCGCGCAGGCGACTTTGCACGACAGGTCTCCGGCGTCGACCTCGTGCTTGACCTGGTGGGCGGCGACACGCAATCGCGTTCCTGGGCCGTGCTCAAGCCCGGCGGCATCCTGGTGTCCACGGTCAGCAAGCCGGACCCGGCGCGCGCGCAAGCGTCGCGTGTGGCGGGCAGGCACTTCGCCACCCGGTCAGACGGGCATCAACTTGCGTCGTGGAGCGCAGCGTTCGCGGCCGGGGATTTGCGCACCCGCATCGACTCGGTGTTTCCGCTGGCGGACGCCAGCCAGGCGATGGCAAGGAACATGGCCGGCCACACGCAAGGGAAGGTGGTCCTGGACGTTGCCGCGTAGCGAGGTGTCGAATTTCATTCAACTTGAGATTTGGTTCACTGCAATCGGCCTGTCAACAGTTTGTAGATCGAAGCGGCGCGCGGGTTGCGACGGAGGGCCGCCAGTTTCCGGCCAAATGGCTCGGCGAGTGCTGCGCGCCCTACAGGGTCGGCTGCGGAATCGGGGCGCCTTGCGCGTCGCCACCGATCTTCCGCGCCGTCAGCGTCACGGTAAAAAACTCGTTCACCTTATCGGCCGGAACGGCATCCAACTGGCTCCTTCCATAATCAGAATGTTGCCCGTTCTCGAATCGAGGGTAATACCCTTTCCAGAAATAGCGCGCCTGTGTACCGCCCGCGAGCACTTTTTTCGCAGGCAGCCCGGCTACGAATCGCGTATCGGCGATGTCCGCTCGCGCTCGCAGAGCGACGCGGGCCTCTGTCAATGCCCAATGGCATACCCCGCGGCCGTAATAGTTTTCATCGAGCAGCATGTCGGCATACACGGTGCCCACGTACTCGGTGGCGGATATACGGGAAAGGCGGAACGTTTCGTGGCTGGACAATGTCGGCACGTGGCCGGACAGGGCGTTGGATTTTCCACAGCGGGCACCGTTGCTGGCGTCGAACTGCACAGTGCCTTCTACTACCGTAAACGGCGATTTGCCGTCGGCTGGGCTTGAGAGATCGGACGCATTAGCCAGTTTGAGTCGTATCTCATAGGCCTGCGTCGGAGCGGGGTTCAGCTTGCGCAGCGGTGGCTTGCGCGCGCCGGATGCGGCGTCAGCCTTGGCCTGGTTATCGGCGTAATTAGACCCGCAGCCGGCGGCGGCCAGGAGGACCAGCGTCGGCAATGCCCAACGTAAGGCCGGCGACGAGAGATAACGAAGGGCGCGCGACAATGTCGATGTTTCCTATGC
>NZ_DBHKZA010000067.1:19103-35723 GCF_057314935.1 Achromobacter sp. | reverse complement strand
CTCGCAAGTATATTGGTTGCGAACCGCAACCTATTGGGGCCGCCATGGATCTCATCGATTTTCCCTCCCAGTCCCGCGAACAGACCATCCGGGACCTGCGCGAATTCTCCCGCAAGCTGGTACGCGAACTGGGTTTCATGCGCACCTCCCTGGCAGGCAGCGATTTGGCGCCGTCCGCCGTGCACGCCATCATCGAAATCGGCTTGCAGCCGGGCATCCAGGCGCGAGACCTCGCGGGCATACTCAGGCTGGACAAGTCCAACACCAGCCGCCAACTGGCCAAACTGGAATCCGCCGGATTGGTCACGCGTGAAACCGACGCCGACGACGCGCGGTCTTCCCGCCTGGCCCTGACCGACGCGGGGCTTGCCCTGCGCGCGCGGATCGACCAGTTCGCCACCGACCAGGTGTCGCGCGCGCTGCGCCAGTTGGCGCCGGACGACCAGCAATCCCTGATCCGTTTCATGTCGCTGTACGCCGACGCGCTGTCGCGCGAAAACCCCAACGTGGCGCCAGGGGCGGCGGCCGGCATCGGAGACCAGATCCACGAAGGCTATGTGCCGGGTTGCATCGGCGACGTGGCCAGCCTGCATGCGCGCTACTACGCGCAGGCCTCGGGCTTCGGCGTGTACTTCGAGCGCAAGGTGGCCACCGAACTGGGCGCGTTCGCCGAAGGCTTGCCGGCGCAGGGCAAAGGCCTGTGGCTTTACGTGGACGGGGGCAGGGTGCTGGCCTCCATCGTGATCGACGGCGACCTGGCCAGCGGCCAGGCGCATCTGCGCTGGTTCATCGTGGACGAGTCGCTGCGCGGCATGGGCGTGGGCCGCGCGCTGCTTGAACGGGCGCTGGCATTCGCCGACGCGCACTACGACGAAACCTACCTGTGGACCTTCAAGGGCTTGGACGCGGCCCGTCACCTGTACGAGGCCGCGGGCTTTGTCCTGACCGACGAATCGGAAGGCCGGCAGTGGGGCAGCGTCGTGGTCGAACAGCGTTTCCTGCGCCGCCGCTGATCCCGGTCAGGCGCGGCAGCAAAGCCAGCGTCACCCCCCCCCGCCTCAAGCCCCATCAAGCCCGGAAGTCCGCCGCCCTGTCCGCATCCGTGCGCAGCGGCAGATTGCCCGGGCGGCGGAAATACACCGATACATCACCGTCCCCGCAGGCGCCTGCCTATTCATGGGGCTGTCACGTCGCGTTCCTAGACTCGCGGGGGTCATGCTGGCTGACGGCCGCATGAATGCCGGCTTGCCCACCCTACACCGATCCTCCCATGTCCCCCAAACGCCTAGCAAGATTGCTTGCGGCCACGCTGCTCGTGGCCGTCACCCTGTCCGCCTGTGGCGGAGACGACAGCGACGACCCGCCCACGACCCATCCAGAGCCTCCCGTTACGGAGCAGCCCAAGCCGCCCGCGCCACTGCTGCGCTGCGCGCCTTGAGCAGCGGCGCCCCGACCCGCTCGGCCGTGTTTGCCTTCCTTCCTGACGACTCCGAATCCCGCCCATGACTTCCCGCCGCAATTTCCTACAGACCACCACGGGCGCAGGCTTTGCCGCCGCCGCGCTGGCCGCGTTCCCGCCCAGCATCCGCCGCGCGCTGGCCATCCCCGCCAACAACGCCACCGGCACCATCAAGGACGTTGAACACGTCATCATCCTGATGCAGGAGAACCGCTCTTTCGACCATTACTTCGGCACGCTCAAGGGCGTGCGCGGTTTTGGCGACCGCTTCACGATCCCGCTGGCCAACGGCCGCAAGGTCTGGCAGCAGGAACGCGCCAACGGCGCCGTGCTCACGCCCTACCATCTGGACGGCAGCGCCAACAATGCGCAGCGCGCGGATGGCGCGCATCACACGTGGGCCGACAGCCAGGCGGCGTGGGACCACGGCCGCATGACGCGATGGCCTGCGGAAAAGACCGACATTTCGATGGGTTACTTCAAAGAGCGCGAAATCCCCTTCCAGTTCGCGCTGGCCAACGCCTTCACCTTGTGCGATGCCTATCACTGTTCGATGCATACCGGCACCGACGCCAACCGCTCATTCCATCTGACGGGCACCAACGGCGCCACGGCCGGCGGCGCGTCGTTCGTCAACAATGAATGGGACTGGATCGACGGGCAAGCCTCGACGCAGAATCGCGGCTACACCTGGAAGACGTACGCCGAACGCCTGGAAGAGGCGGGCGTCAGCTGGATTTCGTACCAGAACATGCCGGACGAATGGGGCGACAACATGCTGGGCGCGTTCCAGCAGTTCCGCCGCGCGAACGTGGCCTCGGGCTTCCCCGTGTCCAGCGGCGGCGAGCCCGGCGTGCCCTATGCCAACACCGGGCAGGCGCTGCCCTACCATGCCTACGACGCGGCAACCGACAACGCGCACAATCCGCTCTACAAAGGCATCGCCAACACGTTGCCCGGCACCGCGCCCGAGAACTATCTGGACGCCTTCAAGCGCGACATCCGCGAAGGCAGGCTGCCGCAGGTCAGCTGGATGAATGCCCCCTCGATCTATTGCGAACATCCCGGTCCGTCCAGCCCGGTGCAAGGCGCGTGGTTCCTGCAGGAAGTCCTGGATGCGCTGACCGCCGTGCCGGAAGTCTGGAGCAAAACGGTGGTACTGGTGAACTTCGACGAGAACGACGGCTACTTCGACCATGTGCCGTCACCGTCGGCGCCGTCACCCGATGCCGGCCTGGGCAAGGCGGGCAAATCCACCTTGAGCGATGCCGACATGGCGTTCGAGTATTTCTCGCATCCGGCGCCGGCAGGCAGCCGCAGCCAGCCCGCTCCGGATGGCCGCGTCTACGGTCCCGGCCCGCGCGTGCCCTTGTTCGTGATTTCGCCCTGGAGCCGAGGCGGCTGGGTCAATTCGCAGGTGTTTGATCACACATCGGTGCTGCGTTTCCTGGAGGCCCGTTTCGGAGTGAACGAGCCCAACATCAGTCCGTTGCGACGCGCTGTCTGCGGCGACCTGACCAGCGCCTTCAACTTCCAGACACCCAACACCGAAGCGCTGCCGACCTTGGCCGGCCGCAGCACGCGCAGCGCCGCCGACCAGTTGCGCACCGCGCAGGAAGCCTTGCCCGCGATGCCTTTGCCCACCGACATGCAACTGCCCATCCAGGCCAGCGGCACGCGCCCGTCGCGCGCGCTGCCCTACGAGCTGCATGTCAGCGCGCGTTGCAGCGCGGAAGGCATGGTCGAACTGCTGTTCTCCAACACGGGCAAGCAGGCGGCGGTCTTCCACGTGTACGACCAGTTGAACCTGGCCCGCATTCCGCGCCGCTACGTTGTGGAAGGAGAGAAGTCGCTCTCGGATACCTGGAACGCGTTCCAGGACAACCTGGGCCGTTACGACCTGTGGGTGCTGGGCCCCAATGGCCTGCACCGCCACTTCAAGGGAGACACCAACCGCATCGCCGACACCGACGTGGCGCCAGAGATCCGCGTCTGCTACGACATCGCCAATGGCGACGTCTATGCCGAGCTCATGAATGCGGGCGCGAAGACCGCCGACTTCACGGTGACCGCAATGGCCTACCGCCAGGACGGCCCCTGGCGCGAGGCGGTGGCGGGTAAGGCGACGTCGTCCCTGCATTGGTCACTGGAGGGCAGCGCGCAGTGGTACGACTTTGCCGTCACCTGCGCAAGCGACCCCACGTATTACCGCCGCTTCGCGGGCCGGGTCGAGACCGGCAAACATACGGTGAGCGATCCGGCGATGGGGGCAGGCGGGTAGGTCGAGCCCGCGCTGGAGATCGAACCCGGGACCGCACCCGGGTTCGGCATCCGGGAACGGACAGGCGGCGGCTTGCGGGCGCCCGCCTGCTGCGTGCGACTCAGATCACGCTGATGCGCAATTCGGCCAGCAGCACAGCCGCCTGCGCTTTCGAGATGGTGGCGCCGGCCAGGCGCGCGGCAACCGTCAGGTCAATGCCGCTCAAATCCACTTCGCGAAGGTCGGCGCCTTCAAAGCGGACGTTCTTCAGGTTGGCATTGCGCAGGCTGCCGCCATGGAACACGGCGTCGCGGAAATCACTGCCGGCCAGGTCGGCATCCGAGAAGTCCAGCTGCACGATGTTGGATTTGCGGAACGACACGCCGCGCAGCAGCGCGCCCACCAGCAGGCATTCCTCCACCGTCCACCCCAGGCACGCGATGCCGTCGAAATCGGACCCGGTCAGCTTGCAGCCGTGATAGCGGGCGGCCGCCAGGCGGGCCCGGCGCCAGTTCGCGTTGTTCAGGTCGCAGTTCTGGAACACGGCGTCGCTGGCGTCGGCCGAGGCGAAGTTGGTCTGCCCGCCGCGACAGCGCACCCATGACGTATCGGCAAGCGTGGCGCCTTGGAATGAGGCGTTGGCAATGGCGCAGGCCGTGAAATGCGCGCCGCGCAAATCCAGCCGGGAAAAATCCGCATCCTGGAAATCGCAGTCCTGGAACGACAGCGGATTGCCCGCTGCGCGTTCAATCAAGGCCTCCATCGCCTTGCGGTCCACTTCAAGGTCCGTCACGGTGTCAATTGCGTCTTGCGTCATGCTTGTGGTCTCGGTTCGATGCTCCGGGGCGCGGCCGAAATGCGCGTTGCCCGGCGGGCAATCGCTAGGATACCAAGCCAGGAAGGACGGAGCTTGGCATGCCACCGACGCCTGGCGTCGCGGCGAGGCCGCCGCTATTGGCCGGTATAGCCGGCCACCGGATGCCACGTGGGGCACAGGTCGGCAAAGGCATGCGAGGACGGCTTCAGTGCCGGATCGTCCCGGATGTCGAAGCTGCCCGTGACCAGCGCAACGACCGGACCATCGTCGATGGCGCCCAGGGTGCTGCCGCAACGGGGGCAGAACGACCGGGACGAATAGTCGGAAGACCGGTAGCGTGACGGCTCGCCGCCGGGGCCGGTCCAGGCGACGTCGTCTTTTGCGAATTCCACCCAGCATAGGCTGGGGGCGCCGGCGTGCCGCTGGCAGAACTCGCACGAACAAGCATGCGGGTTTTGCGGCGGTCCGTTAGCGATGAAGCGAATGTGGCCGCACAGGCAACCACCCGTGTAAGACGGTGGATTCATAGGCTTTCGAAAAGTGTCATTGAAAAATCCCGCTTTCCACGCAGAATGCCACCAGTTCCTGGTCGGTGCGCACATTCAGCTTGCGCATGGCGGAGATCTTTTGCCCGCTGACGGTCTTGACGCTGCGCTGGAGCGTTTCGGCAACCTCCATCATCGATTCCCCACGGATGAAATGGCGCAGCACCTCGAACTCTTTGGGCGACAGGCTATTGATGCGTTCGCCGATGAACCGGGTGTGCGAATCCTCGGCGCCTTCGCGCTGAAAGCCGGGGGGATAGTATTTGCGGCCGGCTTGCAGCGTTTGCAAGGCGGTCACGATTTCGGCCAGGTTGTCGCGCTTGAGCACCACGGCGGATACGCCCGCGTCGTACAGCGCCGAAATGATCATCGGATTGGATACCATGGTAAGCACGACAAGCCGCGCGCGCGGGAAGTGCCGCGCCAGGTAGTTGACCAGGCGGATGCCGTCGCCATACGTTTCGTCGCCTGGCATGGAATAGTCGGTGATGATCACATCCGGCTCGTCATTGCGCAGATGCTCGACCAGCGCCGTCGGGCTGGAAAGCGTCGCGGTGATCTCGAAGCTGAGCGCTTTGTCGAGCAGGTCGCGCATGGCCATCAGCACCAGCGGATGGTCGTCGGCAAGGACTATTCTGAGTCGTTCCATTCGAGGGCGCACGGTGAAATGAGCGGGTGGGACATCGGGACCATGCTGCGCCATGACTCACACCTGATTCAGGAATGCTCTCAGTTCAAGAATGAGCCCTGATGCCATCCGAAACGCGTGCTCGTTCCAGCCGTCACGCCTGACCTGCGTGTCGAAGGCATCAACGCTTGTCAATATTTCGGTCATTTTTACCATGGCCAGCGCGCCGCGTATGCGATGCATCATCAGCTGGGCGGCTCGTGCGTCGCGTTGGGCGAGCGATTGCTCCAGCGTCGCCAGGTCGCTGCTCATCGTGTCCATGAATAGACGGCGGAGCCTGGCCGGCACGGCGGGGGCCGGACCGCCCCATTCGGTCGTATCGTCGCCGCACGGGGGTGCCTTGGGATCGCGATGCATGGTCAGCTCCGGATGCCCTGCATCGCTTGCAGGGCTTGACGCATGGCGGACAGCGCCAAAGGCTTGACCAGCAGACGCGTCATGCCGGCATTCCTGCCGCGGCGTTGCTCGTCCTCGAAGACGTTGGCGGTGATGCCGAGGATAGGGCCTTCATATCCGCGCTTGCGCAAGCGGCGCGTGAACTCGTATCCGTCGACCAAGGGCATGTTCAAGTCGGTCAATACGGCGTCGAAGTCCATCAAACCGGGCAGGCTCAGCGCTTCCTGGCCATTGCCCGCGAAAACGACGGAGCAGCCCAGGTGCTCCAGCTGTTCGCGCAGAATGAACTGGCTGATCGGATTGTCTTCCGCGACCAGCACGTGCAGATTCAGGGCCTCGGGCGCGGCCTCGGCATGACGTGCCGCGCTGCGGACAAGGCCGCTTTGCGCCTGGTGCACCGCGCGGCGGATGCTGGCAAGACTGTAGGCATTGGCGAACCAGGTGCGGGGGCAGTCTTCGTTGTGGGCGAGCAAGCCGGGCGGATGGACGATGACTTGCGGGCCGCTCCAGCCGCCTGGCCTTGCCGCGTGCGGCCAGGCCTGCACCAGCACGGCGGGATCGTCGGCTGGCGCGCTGGCGGTGGGATAAGGCCGGGCGTCGGCTCCCCAGCGGCCGAGCCATCCGCACAGGTTTTGGACGATTTCCGGCACGGCGCCCCGCACGTAGACCGCGGCGCCGCCCAGGCGGGGGCCAGCGGCCTCGGGGGTATCCGCCGCCCGGGGCAGCCGGACGTCGAACGTGACGCTGGTGCCCAGGCCGGGTTCACTGACGGCGTCGAGCCGGCCTTGCATCGCGTCTGCAAGCCGGCGGCAGATCGCCAGACCCAGGCCGGTACCCGGCAAAGCGGCCGGATGGTCCGTCGCGACCTGGTAGTAAGGGTCGAACAACCTGATTTGGTGCTCGGGCGCGATGCCGGCGCCCGTATCGGCGACCTGGAAACCCAGGCAGACGTCTTCGTCGCTGCTGCTGGCAACTTTCAGGCGCAATACGATCCGGCCCGAGTCCGTGAATTTGATGGCGTTGCTGACCAGATTGTCCAGAATCTGCCGGATGCGTGTCGCATCGCCGATGACGGCGGCGGGCGTGCCGGGGTCGGCCACGGCATAGGTCTGCAACCCTTTTGCCTGCGCGCGCGCGGCAAAGCTGGCGACGACACCCGTGAGCAGTTCAACTGGGGAGAACGGGGCGCACTGCAGCGCCGCGTGGCCGGCTTCGATGCGCGAGAGGTCCAGCGTGTCGTTGATGGTGCGCAGCAACGTCGCTGATGATTGTTGGACGGCTTCGAGATACTGCGCCTGCTGGCGGCTGACGGGTGTGAGCGAGAACAGCTCCAACGTGCCGAGAATGCCGTACAGCGGCGTTCGGATCTCGTGGCTCATCGTGGTGAGGAACACGGTCTTGGCCTGGTTGGCGGCCTCGGCGTCGCGCTTGGCCTGCAACAGGGATTGTTCGGCGCGCTTCAACGACGAGAGATCCCCGGCCAACGCTTGGTACTGGCGCAGCGCGGGCAAGACGAGATGGCGCCGGATGTAGCGCACCTGCAGGACGACGGCAAGCGTCAGCAGCAGGGATGCGATGGCCGCTGCCTGCAAGGCGAATGCGTTGTCCTGCAGCACGCGCAGGAGCGGCGTGTAATACACAAGCCGCCAGCCGTCGTCCCCCACCGATTTGCTCAGCGCCAGGTAGTCGGGGATCCAGCCTTGGCCTTGCAGGCCGAAGGCGTCCTCGCGCAAGGTGCGCGCCAGCGCGTGGTCGGGGGTCTCGTTCTGGCTGTGCAGCACGGGGCGGCCGCGCTCGTCGAACAGTACGTAGTTGCCCGCACCCGCTTGCGGCGTGTCCACGGCCGAGTCGACGCCCAGGACTTCCAGGCCGATCCACCCGGCCTCGGGCTCATCGGGGTCCAGCGACGTGAAGAGGAACAGGCGCTTGTCCGTGTCTTGCGGCGGATGCAGCCAGATGATCCGGGTATCTCCCGTGGAGGATGGCCGGATGTCGATGCCAGCCAGGGTGTGGGAGAGCCATGCCTGGATATCTGGAGGGATCGGCGCTTGGCCGGCCTGGTTGCGGACGGCCGTGCGCAGCGCGGTGCCATGGCGGGGCAAGCTGTAAACCACTCTGGTGCGGGCGAGCGCGACGCGGAGCAGGTCGCGGTGGGTCAGCACCAGCGCCCAGTCGTAAGCGCCAGCCGCCGACTGCAGCGGCAGGACCTCGATCTGCGCGGCCGCGCCCATGTGGGCGAGCGCGTCGTCCGTGTGATCGCTGCCGTTGTTGCGCACGGCCGATGCCGAGAGGGACCGCAGCAACGCTTCGCGCTGGTCGAAGAATTGCTGCGCGTCGTAGGCGGCCGCGTTCATGTGGCGGCGGTAGGAGGACACGACGTTGTTGAACGCCCAGTACAGGTACAGCGTGGCGCCCGCCACAATGCAGGCGAACAGGGCTACCGCAAGACAGTGCAGCAGCAACGAGGCCGCGCGCGGCGCGGCCTGAGGTTCAAGGGCGAGAGTGCCACGGTCTTCTTCCATCATTGGTCTGATGATAGAAACACCTGCTTACCAAGAGAATAAGAAAAATCTCAAAGTGCGGAGGGCGTGGGGCATTTTCGCGCTGCGCGCTTGTCGGCCGGCCGCCCGCGGCCCGCGCCGTTTCCCACGTTTTCAGAACTTTCTTGTTCATTTGACGGGCACTCTTGGGCAGTATCGGCCCGACGTCAATCGATAACGGAATGATCTTGATCCATGAAGGACGACACCCGCCTCTGGCCGATGCTTGAAGAATCCGTTTTGCTGCGCTTCCAGCCCGTCTTCTCGGCCCAGGGCCAAGTCCACGAATATGCCGTGCTGGGACGTTCCCGACCGTCCCTCTGGAGCGGCCAGACGCCCGCCGGGCCGGCGGCCGGGCTACGGGCCGCCGTGGCATTCTTCAACAAGTTCGATACGCCGATCGAACTGTCCTTCGAACATCCGCTGGATGTGAATGCCTGCGGCTGCCTGGGCGAACGCCTGTGCGCCGAACTGGGTATCGGATTGATCGATGACGCGATTTGGGTCAACAAGCAGGTCTGCCATGACGACATCGCGCCCTTGACCGTCGCTGCGTCAAGCATCACGTTCACCGTGCCGTTGAGCGGCAGGCTCTCCAAACGCACCGACCTCCTGGTGTGCTATCCGGATTTTCATCCCCGTTTGCGCACGCGCCTCGTGCCCATCGCCCGCGCGGCAGCGTCGGCGCACGGGCTATTGCGCGCCGAAGGACTGCAAGTGGAGATTCCGCCTGGCCTGTTCGAAAGCCGGTCGATGCAGGGCCGGTTCTTCACATTGATGGAACGTGCCCGGAGCGCCAACCTGCAAGTGGTGGCATGCGGCGTCGACGACATCCGTGATTTCGCCTGGATGCGCGCGCATAGCCATCTGCTGTTTCGCGGCGCCGCGATGTCCCGGCCGCTCAGCCCCGAATGCCTGGACGCCTGGCTGCAGGCCGATAGCACCGAGTGGCGGTCATTCACTGCCTGTACGACGCGCTTTCCTGTCTGATTCTCGCCAGCGGGTCGCGACCGGAGCGCGACCCGGGCCGTCACGGCAATTTGGCCGACGGGGTTTCAGTCTGCCGAGTCTGATTGCAAACGGCCCAAGATGAATCCATCCACCGCGCTGGTGCGGCCGCGCCACAACGTGGGCTGCCCCGCGACAGGCGTGCCGTCGGCCGCGAAGAACAAGGCGTCGGACAAGTGGATGTAGTTGGGCAGCGGATCGGCGGGTTGGGGCACACGGAAGACGTCACCCAGTTCGGCCAGGGACGCATGCACGGCTGTACGGGTTTCCGCATCCATCGCGTCAAGCGAATTCGTGAAGCTGGCGGCGAAGCGGTCGAAGTATTCCGCGCCCGACACGATCGAGCCGGACACCAGCATGCCGCCCATCTGCAGCGTGACGCCGATGCTTTCGATCTGGCTGCCGTTGTTCACCAGGTTGACCAGGAATTGAAGAAAGGCGTCCGCGCCGGGCGCGGCGTGCTTATCCTGGACGGAGAGGGAATCGATGCTCATTGTTCGGGTCTCGGAAAGGGCGGGAAAGAGCCACAAGATACTCGAAGCATGCGAAAAATACACACACGGCAATAGTGGGAAAAACGGCAGGATCGGGCGTCAGACCGCCCCATCCCCACGGCCTTGCCGGCGCTACCGTGTCAGGCTGCGGGATATCCCGCTTTCTGGATGATCGTCATGAACACCACGAACGCCACGAACATCGCGAACGCCTTGGGCGCCAGGGCATCCGGCTCGCCTGCCGGCGGCACGTCTTCCGCGGGCGCGGACGGCGCATTCCGCGCCGCCTTCCTGAACGCCACCGAGCGCAATCAATCGGCCATGGGGGGCGGGGTATCGGGCAGCACGGTGTCGGCGCCGTCCAGTGCCGAGCAGGAGTTCATGGACTACGCGTCCATGTCGCTGGAAGAAAAGATGTTCTATGCCGCGTTGGCCTCGCTGGGCATCTCGAAGAAGGAATACGACGCGATGTCGGCCGACGAGCGCCTGGCGATTGCCGCCAAGCTGTCGCTGGCCATGCAGCAACTGACCAAGGCCGACAACACCGAAAAGGTTCTCTGAGCGCGGGCCCAGCTAGGCTTGCACGCTGCGTGCCAGGCGTTGCGCCGCGGCTTTCAGGCAGTCCCGCAGTGCCTCCGGCGCGAGCACTTCGAAATCCACATCCAGCGTCATCAGCCAGTACGCCAGGGAATCCAGAGAGCCGGCGCCGCATTGCAGCAGGCAGCGCGCGTCGTCCAAGGGCTGAAGCTGGCTGGCGGATTCGGCCAGCCGCTGCGCCATGACGGCCAGGGGCGCATGCAGGATGATCTGCGCCTGCTCCGCATACGGCGCCACGTGAATCGACCGTGAGACGAACGCCCGCAGATCGCCGCCTTCAGGCGGCGGGCGCGGCGTGAAATGGCCACCGACGCGCGGCGCGCCGGTAATGCGGTCGATGCGGAATGTGCGCCAGTCATCGCGTGCCGGATCCCATGCCACCAGATACCAGCGTTGCGCCGTGTGCGCCATGCCTTGGGGTTCGACATGCCGGCGGCTGGTCTTGCCGCGGATGTCGGTGTAGCCGAACTCGATCAGAAGCTGGTCGCGACAGGCGGCGGCCAGCGTGGCGAGCAAGCCCGCGTCGACGGTCGGGCCACCCCGGTCTATCGGCACGATGACCGACTTCAATGCCTCCACCCGGCGCCGCAGGCGCGCCGGCATGACCTGTTCAAGCTTCACCAATGCGCGCAGCGCGGACTCTTCGATGCCTCCTACCGATCCGGTGGCCGCCGTGCGCAGCGTGATGGCCACCGCCAGCGCTTCGTCGTCGTCCAGCAACAGCGGCGGCAAGGCGTTGCCGGGGCGGAAGGCATAGCCGCCGGCGACCCCGCTGCTGGCCTGGATGGGATAGCCCAGTTCGCGCAGCCGATCGATGTCGCGCCGCAGCGTGCGCGGGTGGATGGCCAACGTCTCGGCAAGGTCGGCGCCTGCCCAGTGGCGGCGGGTTTGCAGCAGCGAGAGCAGGCGTAGCAGGCGATTGCTGGCGGTAAGCATCGTCCTACGATAACGCGAATCGAGGGCGGAATCTGTCCGCAATAAATCCTACAGTGGCGCCTGCTGACCGAGGCATCCCGCCGCGGACGAAGCTACTTGCAGATGAATAGGAGATTTGCCCATGTCCATCGTCCTTTACTGGCACCCCAGGTCCAGCGCGCTGCCCATTGCCTGCGCCTTGGCCGAACTCGGCGTACCCCACGAGCGCGTCGTCGTCGACATCGAGGCGGGCGAGCAACGGCGTCCGGAATTCCTGGCGCTCAATCCCCACGGCAAGGTGCCGACGTTGACGGTGGATGGCGCGCCGATGTTCGAATCCCTGGCGATCCAATTGTGGCTGGGGGAACACTATGGTGTCGACGCGGGCCTGTGGCCGGCGCCGAACACGCCCGAGCGCCTGTTGGCCATGTCTTGGTGCGCGTGGAGCTATGTGTCGTATGGCGCCGTGCTCTCGCGCCTGTACCAGGCGGTCCACGGAGAGGAAGCGCGCCGGGATGCCCGGCAGGCCGAGGCCGGCCTGGAGGACATGAATGCGCTGCTGTCCGTGCTGGACGGCCATTTGTCCAGGCAACCCTGGATCCTGGGCGCGGCATATTCGCTGGCCGACCTGATCGTCGGATCGGTGGTCGGGTACAGCGCCTTCCTGGGGGCGGTGCAGAACCACCCCCATGTGCGGGCATGGTGCGACCGGGTCAATGCCCGGCCGGCCATGCAGATCGCCGCCTAGGCGGCGCGCCGTCCTACCAGCCCCAGCAGGTGCCTGCCGCGGGCTTGCCGCAAGCGCGGTAGTTGACGGCGAACCACAGCTTGCCAGCGTTGCGCGGGGTGTTGTCGCTTTTGACGTCGTTGCGGACCAGCTCGTCCAGCGTGTCGCGCGAGCCCTTGATGGACACACCGCCCGCGACGTTCGCCGCCAGCGGAATGCCGCCAAGGCTGGCGGCCGTACGATCATCGAACACGATGTCGGTGGCTGCCAGCGCACCCATCTTCAAGGATGCGTCCCGCACGGCGGCGGCATAGCTGTCGTTCGCGCCACCCGGCACGAGCGTTGCATTGAACGAGCTGGCCGCCAGGATCTGCGCGGGCGTGGCGGGCGCTTGCATCTTGTACTGGCCAAGGGCGGGCAACTGCCCCGCGGCGGCTTGGCGGCGCAGCCAGTCGCCCCACAGGAACTCCGCGAATTCCGGCAGGCTGCCGTTCTTGTAGGCGACGTCGCGGGTGTAGTAGACCAGCGAGCGGTAGCGGTCTTCCTGCATGCCGCCGGGCTCGTCCGCGTTGGCCATGCCCAGGCGGGTGGGCAACTGGTCCACGGTGATGGGCTGGTTCTGGCCATCGCGCAACCAGGCGCGGCGCTCATCGACCATGCGCTGCCAGAATGCCGTCGCGGTGGGCAGGTCGCTATAGTTGGCGTCGACCTTGACCCAGACCGGCAGTTTGGGGCCGCCGTCGAAAATCGTGCGCAGGGACGAGAACGTGTGGTGGCCGTCGGTCAGGTACAGGTTGCCGTCCCAGCCGACCACGACGGTCTTCAGGTTTTCCGTATGCGTGCCCGGCGCGTCCTTGCAGGCGAAGGTGGCGGGCTGGTCCAGCCGGGCGGCGCGGGCCGCGGCGATGTCCGCGAACTTCTGCGCGCGTTCGGTGCCGCCCATGTCTTCGCAGTAGTCGTCGAATTTCTTGCCGACGGTGCGGTCCAGATAGTCCAGCTGCAGGGCCGCATCGGCTGCCCACGTGGGCCGGTTGAAGTCGCCTTGCCAGCGTCCCAGCTTGTAGTAGATCTGGTCGTAGCCGATGGCGGCTTGCGTGGGGTTCAGCTCTTCGATACGGACCTGGATGACGTCGCCGGCCTTGGCCTTCAGATAGGCGGTGTTGCGCGTGGGCGTTTCGACTTCCGGCGCCGGGTCCACGACCACGGGCGGGGGGGTGACGGCAGGCGTGTCGTCGTCATCGCCGCCGCCATTGCAGGCAGCCAGGGCCAGGGGCAACAGGGCCGCGGCGAACAGGCGTGCGAAGGGGCGGTGGATCAGGGCGGGATTCTGGGGGGTAGAGGTCTGGGTCATTGGCCGGCAGGGGCTGCGATCGAAAGGTATCGAATCATGACTGGCGCGTATGTCCCGCGTATTGCACTGTCCGCGGCTAAGGGAAATTCCCAATGCCGGCGCGCTTGTCCATAATCCACCTGTGATTCATGAAAAGGATACCGGCAATGGCGATCATCAAATTCTGGCGGGCTTGTTTTATTGCGGTCTTGAGCGCGGTGGGCGCGGGGGCGATGGCGGCCGAGGACCCGGCCGCGCAACTGCGGGCTGCCGCCGCGCAGGGCGAGACGGCGCGCGTGCGCGAACTGCTGGCCCGCGGCGCGCCGCTGGAGGCGCGGGATGCGCAGGGCAACACCGCTTTGCTGCGCGCGACCCAAGGCAACCATGCTGAAACTGCGCGCGCCCTGATCGAGGCGGGTGCGGACGTGAACGCGCAGAACCAGATGCAGGACAGCGCCTACCTGCTGGCGGGCGCGCAAGGGTATCGCGAGATCCTGGAGCTGACGCTGCGTCACGGCGCAGACTTGAAGAGCACCAACCGCTATGGCGGCACCGCGCTGATCCCCGCGTGCGAACGCGGCCATGTCGACGTCGTGAAGACGCTGCTAGCGGCCGGCGTGGACCCCAACCACGTGAACCGGCTGGGCTGGACGGGCTTGCTGGAAGCCATCATCTTGAGCGACGGCGGCCCGCGCCATCAGGAGATCGTGGCGCTGCTGATCGAAGGCGGCGCCGACGTGAACCTGGCCGACGGCGATGGCCGCACGCCGCTCGCGCACGCCCGCCAACGCGGGCAGCGGGCAACGGTTCAGTTGCTGGAACGCGCGGGCGCGCGCGAGTGACGGCGGCGGTGCGTGCCCAGCAGCAGTGCACATACGGCGAGCCAGACGCAAGACAAGGGTAGGGCCGAGTGGAAGGGCAGCCACGAGCTGGCCGCCAATCCCGCGCCCAGCAACGTGTAGTAGCCGAGCCCGAACAAGGCGCCCGCTCGACCCAGGCAGTGGCCGTAATGCGTCAAGGCCGGGCCAAGCAGGTTCGGGATGGCGAGCCCATAGCCCGCGAAAAGCGGCAACGCCGCGACGGCCCACAGCAGCCCGGGCTGCGGCAGCAGCCACACCACGGCGCATTGCGCCACCACGCCGGCCAGGACGCAACGCAAGCCGTAGCCCACGCGCTGCGCCGGTCCGGTCCCGACCGGCAGGCGCCGGTTGCTGGCCGCGCCCAGGCATCCGGCTGCGGCAACGGCCAGGCCGACCCAGCCGAACCCCAGGCCTGGCAAGTGTCCGACCATGAACGGGCCTGCGGAATAGAACGAGAACACCAGGAAGTTCAAGCCGGCGACCAGCACGGCGGTGCGCCGCAGCGGCGCGTCCGCCAGCATGCGGCGGCCAAGGGCCCGCAGCGGGACCGCGGCCGTGGCGCCGCCGCGGGTTTCACGCAGCAGGCGCCCTCCCGCGCCCAGCAGCAGCATGATGACCAGCCCAATCGCCAGCAGCACGCCTTGATAGCCCAGGCGGTCCGAGACCAGTTGGCCGACCAAGGGTCCGACGGCGGGGGACCACGCCAGCACCGCGCCCAGCGTGACGAAATAACGCGTCAGGGCGTCGCCGGCCAGGCGGTCGCGCAACAGCGTCTGCGTGGTGACCGAACAGGTTGCCAGTCCCGCGGCCTGGATGAAGCGGCCACACAGTAAGACTTCGAAAGTGGGTGCCGTCAGCGCGCATAGCGTTCCGGCCAGGCCCGTGGCCAAGCCGGCGAGCAAGGCGGGGCGGCGGCCCCAGACGTCGGCCAGATGCCCCCACAGCAGGACCCCCAGCGCGAAGCCCAGGAAGAAGATGCCCATGACGGATTGGGCGGCGCCGGCGTCCAGCCGCCAGTGCCGGGTCAGGTCCGGCAGGGCGGGGGCAAGAATGGTCTCGGCGATCTGCGGCAGCGCCAGCAGCGCAAGGATCAGGCCGCGCGGCGGCAGGCCATCGCGGCGGGCGGAGGCGTGTTTCATGGGTCCGGGAAAAAAGGGTCTAGCGTATCCAGCCTGGGCGAAGCAAAATCAAGCGGTTTCGCCATAAAACATCGTCTATCCGACATGCCGCATTACTCGCCAGAATCCGTCCTAGACCCCGATAGCGCCGTTTGCCCCGTGGTTGGGCTGGCCATCGATACCCGTGCCCACGCCTCGGATTGGCACATGCATCGCCGCACCCAGCTGCTTTATCAGGCTGAAGGCGGGGTTACGCTGTTCTTGCCTGACAGGGTGGGGCAATTGGCGCCGTTGCAGGCCGCATGGCTGCCCGCCGGCTGCATGCACCGCACGGCCATGCATGGCAAGTTCGCCTACCGCAGCCTGTATTTCGACGTTGAGGCCTATCCCGGATTGCCGGCCGAACCGCAGATCCTGGACGTCAATCCCCTATTGCGAGCGCTGATCCTGCGCGTGACGGACTGGTCGGCCGACGCCGGGCTGACCGTGGCGCAGAGCCGCATCGTGGATACCTTGCTGGATGAACTGGCGGCCGCACCTGCGGCCCCGATGCATCTGCCGATGCCGCACGACCGCCGGCTTGTGCCCATTGCCCGAGAATTGCTGGCGAACCCGGCTTGCCCGCTATCCCTGGAGGATTGGGCCAGCCGGGTAGGCGCCAGCAGCCGCACCGTGGAACGCCTGTTCCTGACCGAAACCGGGCTGCCGTTCGCGCGCTGGCGCACGCAGAGCCGGTTGTTGTCCGCCCGGGCGCGGTTGGCCGAAGGCATGTCGGTCACGGCGGTGGCGCACGCCGTGGGGTATGCCAGCGACAGCGCGTTCATCGCCATGTATCGCCGCATCTACGGCAAATCGCCCGGGAAAAA
>NZ_DBHKZA010000067.1:0-19003 GCF_057314935.1 Achromobacter sp. | reverse complement strand
ACAGCGCGTTCATCGCCATGTATCGCCGCATCTACGGCAAATCGCCCGGGAAAAAGGAGTGACCCCAGGCCGCGCACACTGCGTGTGCTTGCTGGCCCCAAGGGGGTGTTTTTATCTCGGGGCGGCCCAGCGATAAAAATGACCCCCACGCGGCGCACACTGCGTGTGCTTGCTGCCCCCCAAGGGGGTGTTTTTATCTCGGGGCGGCCCAGCGATAGAAATGACCCCCACGCCGCGCACACTGCGTGTGCTCGCTGCCCCCCAAGGGGGCGCTTTTATCTCGGGGCGGCCCAGCGATAAAAAACGCCGGCCTCGTAAGAGGCCGGCGCGGTTTGGTGCTGTGCGGCGCTTAGAACTGGTGGCGGATGCCCACGCCTGCGGCGGTGCTCTTCAGCCCGTCGATGAACGCGTAATCCGTGCCGTACGAACCGTAGGCGTACAGATTGGTGCGCTTGGACAGGTCGTAGGTGTAGCCCACGCTGTAGACGTTCATGTTGGCGTCGCCGCCCGTCAACTTGTCGTTGGACGGGGCGACGTGTTGCCACGAGGCGAACACGCTGCTGGCGCCGCTGACGGGCAGGGTCGCGCCCAGCATGTAGGCGTTCGCCTTGAAGCCGTTCACGAAGCGGTTGGTGCCGAACTCGTCGCTGAAGGGCGTGCCGGCGGGCAGGTCCTGGCCGACGAACCAGCCGTCGGTGGTGCGGCCATAGGCGGCGGCCAGCTTCACGACTTCCAGGTCATACGACACGCCCAGCGCGTACTGGCGCGGCGTGGCGTCCTGGTCGACGGTGGCGCTGCGATGGGAGCCGTTCAACTGGTCGTACGTCAGCGCGACGTTCAGCGGGCCTTGCACGTAGCGCAGGCCGGCGGTGATGCCGCGCGTGTTGTCGGCGGTGCGAAAGCCCGTCTGGTCGGCGGTCGTGTCGTCCGCGTTGAACGAGTAGCCGATGCCGAATTCAAAACCGTTCACCGAAGGGGTGCGGTACATGACCATGTTGTCCCAGCGCATGGTATTGGCCGCGCTGAAACCCAGGCCCAGGTTGGATTGGGTGTAGCTGGTGTAGAAGGGATCGATGTCGGCCAGGTAGTTCGAGCCGATCGTGGCTTGGCGGCCGAAATCCAGCTGGCCCCAGGCGTCGTTGGCCAGGCCGATGGTGGCTTGGCGGCCGAACAGGCGGCCGGATTGTCCGCGCTGGCCGTTGCCGGAGTCGAAACCGCTTTCCAGCTTGAAGACGGCGCGCAGGCCATCGCCCAGATCTTCGGATCCGCGCAGGCCCCAGCGGGAGCCGGCCTGGATGCCGTTGATCATGCCGAGCTTGCTACCGCTGTAGCCGTCGCCTTTGATCTTGTTGTAGCCGATGCCGGTGTCGATGACACCATAGAGGGTGACTGACGGTTCTGCCTGAGCGATGCCTGTAAAAGCGGTCAGCATCGCAGCGGCGAGCAGCGTCTTTTTCATCCGGGGATCTCCTGGGGATTTGGGTGGGAAAAAACAAAGGGAACAGCACGCTCGGCATAGCGCCTAGCGGTGTTCCCAGACCCCAGTGTAAAACATTTCCGTTATTTTCTGCTTATTGCATGGGATGTTCCGGCTATTTCTGCTAATTCCTGACCGCTGGCCACCGGCTCCTTGCCCCGCCTTGCGGCGCCCCGTTTGACTGTCGCATGCCATAGTGGCATCTTGCCCCGAAGCCATCTTTACGGAGCCGCCCGTGGACTATCCACTGCCCCTCGTCACTGTCGATGCCGTCTTGCTCACCTTGCGGGCGGGCGGCTTGGAAATTGCCCTGCATCAGCGCGACCGCGCGCCGTACCAGGACGCCATGGCGCTGCCTGGCGGGGTGGTGCATGTCGACGAAGACGCCAGCACCGAAGCCAGCATCCGCCGCGTGCTGCGGGACAAGACCGGGTTCGAGCCGCGCTACCTGGAGCAGTTGCAGGTGTTCTCGGGACCGGGCCGCGACCCGCGCAAGTGGTCGCTGTCCGTTTCCTACGTGGCGCTGGTGCCGGCGGCTGAACTGGAGGCCGCGACGCAGGCCGGGTTCCGATTCGTGAGCGTGGACGCGTTGCCGCCCCTGGCGTTCGACCATGCGGACATCGTGGCGGCCGCCGTGGCCCGCTTGCGCGGCAAATCCAGCTATTCGACCCTGCCGTTCTTCCTGTTGCCGGAGCGCTTTACCCTGACGGCGCTGCAACACACCTATGAGGCCATCTTGCAGACGCGGCTGGAGAAATCGAATTTCCGCCGCAAGATGGAGGCGTGGGGCGTGCTGGAAGCCACCGAGGACTACGTGCTGGGTGCGCAGCGTCCCGCGCGCCTGTACCGCTTGAAGGACTTCGCCCTGTTCGACCGCAGCGTCGGATAAGCGCGGGACCGCGCTCAATTAAAGATAGTTGCAAATCAACAATAAGTAGGCTTATACTGGCTCCACTTAGTTTTAAAGTGCCACTAAGGGCCGATCATGTTCACCATCACTGCCGTAGTAGAAGGACAACGCCACAGCGAGACGCCGGCCGCGTTCGTGTTCCCCGGGGGCGAAAGCCAGGTCACGGTGCCTGCGGGATTGCAGGTCCAGGCCGATGCGGCCAGCGAGTTCCACATCCACGCCCTGTTGAAGTCGGCCGACGATGTCATGCAGTTGCTGATGCTGACGGACGCGCTGCGCCGCCTGAACCCGGCCGTGCCGGTGCACCTGGACATGCCGTACGTGCCGTATGCCCGGCAGGATCGTGTGTGCAATCCGGGCGAGGCGCTGGGGGCGGCCGTGTTCTGCAAGTTGATCAACGATCAGCAATACGCCACGGTGACCGTGGTCGAACCGCACAGCGATGTGACGCCGGCGTTGCTGCAGCGCGTGCGTGTGGTCGACGCCGCCGCCTTCCTGAAGAACGCGCTGGCCGCCCCGGTCTTTGCCGATGGCGTGACCCTGATGGCGCCTGACGCGGGGGCCCGCAAGCGCGTGCAGGCCCTGGCCAAGAAGCTGGGCGTGGGCGAGGTGCGCTTCGCCGAAAAGGTCCGCGACCCGCAGACCGGCCGCATCACCGAAACCCGGGTGCCCGACGACATCCCCGCACAACCCGTGCTGGTGGTCGACGACATCTGCGACGGCGGCCGCACCTTCCTGGGACTGGCGGCCGCCCTGCGCGACAAGACGCGCCAGCCGCTCTACCTGTACGTCACGCACGGGCTTTTCAGCAAGGGCCTGGGCGAACTGAACGCCCGCTACGCCGGCATCTTCACCGCATTCGACTGGACCGGCACCGAAGGCGCTGGCGCCCCGGTGCTCGTCAATTGAGAAGGAAACCGAGCCATGAACACCCGCGACTCCCTTACCGTCAAGAACGGCATCAATCCCTTCTTACAGGCCGACTTCTACAAGACCGGCCACCCGTTCCAGTATCCCCAGGGCACCAACAAGATCCTGGCCAACTTCACGCCGCGTTCGGCCCGGCTGGCGCCGGTGTTGCCCGAACTGTTCGACGGCAAGATTGTCTGGTTCGGCCTGCAGGGTTTCATCAAGGAAATTCTGATCGACCTGTTCGACCGCGAATTCTTCGGCAAGCCCGCCGGCGCTGCCGTGCGCCAGTACCAGCGCCGCGTGGACAACGCGCTGGGCAAGGGCGCCGTCACCGTGGACCACCTGCAGGCGTTGTATGAATTGGGCTACCTGCCGCTGGAAATCCGTTCGGTGCCCGAGGGCGCGCGCGTGGATATCCGCGTGCCGCCGGTGACCTTCGTCAACACCCACCCGGACTTCGCGTGGCTGGTGACCTATATCGAAACGCTGTTCAGTTGCGAATCCTGGAAGGCGTCGACGGTTGCGACCATCGCCTTCGAATACCGCAAGCTGTTGACCTACTTCGCCCGGCTGACGGGCAGCCCCATGGACTTCGTGAACTGGCAGGGACACGACTTCTCGATGCGCGGCATGGCGGGCCTCCACGACGCCCGCAAGTGCGGCGCCGGGCACCTGCTGTCGTTCACCGGCACCGACACGATCCCGGCCATCGATTACCTGGAAGACCTCTACGGCGCGGACTCCGACCGCGAATTGATCGGCGGTTCCGTCCCGGCCACTGAGCACTCGGTCATGTGCCTGGGCAGCAAGGAGGGCGAAATCGAAACGATCCGTCGCCTGGTCACGCAGGTCTATCCGGCAGGCATCGTGTCGGTGGTCTCGGACACCTGGGACTTCTGGCAGGTGGTGACGGACTTTGCCGCCGCGTTGAAGCCGGAGATCCTGGCGCGCCGGCCCGACGCCTTCGGCAACGCCAAGGTCGTGTTCCGCCCCGATTCAGGCGACCCCGTGAAGATCCTGACTGGCTACTTCTGCACCGATGTCGCCAGCGTGGCAGACACTGCGGCAATGGTTGCCGCACGCCGCGACGGCTTCGAGGCGGTGCGCGATGCCGCGACCGGCGCCTATTGGCTGCTGGACGAGGACGCGCGCGCAGGCCAAGCGCTGCGCGAAGCCGAAGTGAAGGGCGCGGTGCAATGCCTGTGGGATACCTTCGGCGGCGTGGAGAGCGTGCGCGGCTACAAGCTGCTGGACCCGCATGTGGGCCTCATCTACGGCGATTCGATCACACTGGCCCGCGGCCGCGACATCCTGGTCAGGCTGGAAAAGAAGGGCTTCGCCTCGGGCAATGTCGTCCTGGGCATCGGGTCGTACACCTACCAGTACCTGACGCGCGACACCTTCGGTTGGGCGTTGAAGGCGACGTATGCCGAAGTCAACGGCGAACCCGAGGAACTGGTGAAGGACCCGGTGACCGATTCGGGCGTCAAGCGCTCGGCCAAGGGCCTGCTGCGGGTCGATGAAACGGCGACGGGTTATGTGCTGCATGACCAGCAGACGCCCGAGCAAGCCGAGGGCGGCGCATTGGTGCCGGTGTTCCGCGACGGCAGCCTGCTGGTGGAGCAAAGCCTGGCGCAGATCCGGGAACGGCTGCAAGGTTCGTGGACGTGCCCGGCGCCGGGGAGTATTGACTGGGCGGGTCGCTGAATGCTAGGCCGGGTGGGGTGATGCCCGGCCAGGGCCATTTCACGACGCGGCCGTAAAAAAAGCTCCCAAGGGAGCTTTTTTCTTGCAGGGCCTCAGGCCTTGCTGCGCGCGCGCCTTTCTTCGCGCACGAAGATCACCACACCCACGATGATCATCAGCGCCAGCGCATACCAGGTGATGGCGTAGACCAGATGGTTGTTCGGGAAGGTCAGCACCGTCAGGCCGCCGACAGGCGCCTTCGCGGGATCGCGGCCCGGGCTGGACGCCGCGTCGGCATCGATGAAATACGGCGCCACGTCGGTCAGGCCGCGCGCGGCGGCGATTGCCGGCAGGTCGCGTGAATACCAGAGGTTGGCGGCGGGATCGTTGTTGCGCAGGAAGCCGCTGCCGGGTTCGCCCATGCGCAGCAGGCCCGTGACGCTGCCCTCGGCCGGCGGCTGCGTGGCCGTGGCTTGACTCTTGCGCCATTCCGGCAGCACGAAGCCGCGGTTGACCAGCACGGTGCCGCCGTCCGGCAACTGCAGCGGGGTCATGACCCAGTAGCCGCTGCCCAGCTCGGTGGCGGCCTGTACCAGCGTCTGGCGGTCGTACTGAAAAGTACCCGAGGCTGCCACGTGGCGGTATTCGGCATTGTTGAAGCTCAGCGAGCGCCAATCGCGTTTGCCCGGCGCCGGCGTGGTGGCCGCATGGGCCCGCTGGTTGACCTGGGCGATCAGGTCGCGCTTCCAGGCCAGGCGATGCACCTGCCAGGTGCCCAGGGCGCACAGGCCCGCGAAGAGCGCGACAGCAACCACCCCCAGGATGACCAGGGTGGTTTTGCTGCGCGGATTACGGGAGGTGTCGCCGGAGTGAGTGTCTTTTACTGCTGCCATCAGGGCATATTCCGCATGTCGTGTGTGGACATGGGCATCATATTGGAGTTCAAGTGATACATGATCCAGATTGACCCGCTGAGCGTGATTACGACCAGCACCAGCGTGAATATTAACGCCAACATGTTCCACCCGCTCTCGGACTTGGCGTCCATGTGCAGGAAGTACACGATGTGGACCACGATCTGCACCACGGCAAAGGCCAGGATCACCAGTGCGGTCGTGCGCGAATTGGCGAAGACGCGGTCCATCACCAGCCAGAACGGGATGGCGGTCAGGATGGCCGCCAGGATAAAGCCCGTGACGTAGCTCTTGAGCGTGCCGTGGCCCGCGCCGTCATCGTCGTCGTGGTGGTCGTGGCCGCCGCCATGGCCGTGGCCGCCATGCCCGTGATGGGCCAGGTTTTCCATGTGCGAGCTCATGGCAGCACTCCCATCAGATACACGAAGGTGAACACGCCTACCCAGATCAGGTCCAGGAAGTGCCAGAACATCGACAGGCACATCAGGCGGCGCCGGTTTTCCGGGATCAGGCCGTGCATCTGCACCTGGATCATCATCGTCACCAGCCAGACGATGCCGAAGGTGACGTGCAGGCCGTGCGTGCCGACCAGCGTGAAGAACGACGACAGGAAGGCGCTGCGCTGCGGACCCGCGCCCTGGTGGATCAGGTGCGCGAACTCATACAGTTCCAGCGACAGGAAGCCCAGCCCCAGGATGCCCGTGACCGCCAGCCACAGCTGGGTGGCGCCGATGCGGTTGCGCCGCATCTCCAGCATGGCGAAGCCGTAGGTGATGGACGACAGCAGCAGCAAGGAGGTGTTCACCGCCACCAGGGGCAGGTCGAACAGGTCGGCACCCGATGGGCCCGCCGCGTAATTGCGGCCCAGCACGCCGTAGGTCGCGAACAGGCAGGCGAAGATGAGGCAGTCGCTCATCAGGTAGACCCAGAACCCCAGCAGGGTGCCGTTCTTGGGATGGTGTTCGCCCGCGACGTAGAACACGGGCTCCAGGGGCGGCGTGGTGCCGCCGGGCAGGGTGGGGGCCAAGGTATCAGACATGTTTCGCCAACAGTCGTGTGCGGGCGTCTTCTTCGCGTACGACCTCGTCGGCCGCCACGTAGTAGTCGCGCTTGTAGTTGAAGGTATGGACGATCGACACCAGGATCAGCGCCACGAACGACAGCACCGCCAGCGGCCACATGTGCCAGATCAGCGCAAACCCCATCACCACGCTGATGGCTGCCAGCACGATGCCGGCCCAGGTGTTCTTCGGCATGTGGATGGGGATGAAGCCCTGTTGCGGCCGTTGGTAGCCGTGCTGCTTCATCTGCCACCAGGCGTCCAGGTCATGCACGCGCGGCGTGAACGCGAAGTTGTAGTTGGGCGGGGGCGACGACGTGGACCATTCCAGCGTGCGGCCGTCCCAGGGGTCGCCGGTGTCGTCGCGCAGCTGGTCCCGGCGGCGATAGCTGACCACCAGCTGGATGATGAAGCTGGCGATGCCGCACGCGATCAGCAGCGCGCCGAAGGCCGCCACCTGGAACCAGATCTGCAGCGACATGTCTTCGAAGTGGTTCACGCGGCGCGTCACGCCCATCAGCCCCAGCACGTACAGCGGCATGAACGCCACGTAGAAGCCCACCAGCCAGAACCAGAACGAGCACTTGCCCCAGAACGGGTCGAGCTTGTAGCCGAACGCCTTGGGGAACCAGTACGTGATGCCGGCCATCAGCCCGAACAGCACGCCGCCGATGATGACGTTGTGGAAGTGCGCGATCAGGAACAGGCTGTTGTGCAGGGCGAAGTCGGCGGGGGGCACGGCCAGCAGCACGCCCGTCATGCCCCCGATCACGAAGGTGACCATGAAGCCCATGGTCCACAGCATCGGCACCTCGAAGCGGATGCGGCCGCGGTACATCGTGAACAGCCAGTTGAAGATCTTGGCGCCGGTCGGGATCGAGATGATCATCGTCGTGATCCCGAAGAACGAGTTCACGCTGGCGCCGGACCCCATGGTGAAGAAGTGGTGCAGCCAGACCAGGTACGACAGCACCGTGATCACCACGGTCGCGTACACCATGGATGCATAGCCGAACAGGCGCTTGCTGCAGAAGGTGGACACCACTTCGGAGAAGATGCCGAAGGCGGGCAGGATCAGGATGTAGACCTCGGGGTGGCCCCAGATCCAGATCAGGTTCACGTACATCATGGCGTTGCCGCCGAAGTCCGCCGTGAAGAAGTTGGTGCCGACGTAGCGGTCCATGGACAGCAGGGCCAGCACGGCGGTCAGCACGGGGAAGGCCGCCACGATCAGCACGTTGGTGCACAGCGCGGTCCAGGTGAAGATGGGCATGCGCATCATGGTCATGCCAGGCGCGCGCATCTTCACGATGGTGACCAGCAGATTGACGCCGGATAGCAGGGTTCCCACCCCCGCTATCTGCAAGGCCCAGATGTAGTAGTCGACCCCCACGTCCGGACTTTGCATGATCCCCGATAAAGGCGGATACGCCAGCCAGCCCGTGCGCGCGAACTCGCCGACGAACAGCGACATCATCACCAGCACGACGCCGCCTGTCGTCATCCAGAAACTGAAGTTGTTCAGGAAGGGGAAGGCCACGTCGCGCGCACCGATCTGCAGCGGCACGATGTAGTTCATCAACCCCGTGACCAGCGGCATGGCCACGAAGAAGATCATGATCACGCCATGCGCGGTGAAGATCTGGTCATAGTGGTGCGGCGGGAGGTAGCCCGTGGAATCGCCGAAGGCCACCGCCTGCTGCAGGCGCATCATGATCGCGTCGGCGAAGCCCCGCAGCAGCATCACGATGCCCAGGATCACATACATGATCCCGATCTTCTTGTGGTCGATGCTGGTGAACCATTCGTGCCACAGGTAACCCCATTTCTTGTAGTAAGTGATGGAGCCCAGCACGACGATGCCGCCGACTGCGACCATGAAGAACGTGGCAAGCAGGATCGGTTCGTGAAGGGGGATGGCGTCCCAGGTCAGTCGACCGAAGATCAGCTTGATGAGGTCAGGTTGATCAGGCATCTCGATTCCAGCATAAAGACCACAATTTCATGAAGCCCCTGCATCGGCCGGCCCGTGTCGCGACGGACTTGCGGCAAGCCGCTACAACACGAGCCCTTCGGTGGACGTGCACATGGCGCCTACATACTTGCGCGGCGGCGTGCCGGTCAGGCCCAGGCGCTCGCGCGTTTCCGTGTCCAGCGTGGTGACGTTGAGCGCGCCCGGGATGCCCATGCCGCCTTGCGAGTCGATGGCCATCGCATCCTTCATGCACATGCGGTTGCCTTCGACGCAGCGGTTCACGATGGCGTCGAACAAGCCTGGCGCGTAGGCGGCGTAGTGCTGCACCGGGTTGCGTTCGCTGGGCTGCTCAAGCTTCAGGTAGGCGTCGCGGCTGAGCTTGCCGGTGGACGCGCGGGCATCGGCCACCCACTTGTCGAAGCCCTGCTGGTCCAGGCCGTGGAACTTGAAGCGCATGCCCGAGAAGCCCGAGCCGCTGTAGTTGGCGGACAAGCCTTCGTATTCGCCGGGGTGGTTGATCACCGCGTGCAGCGTCGTCTGCATGCCGGGCATGGCGTAGATCTGGCCTGCCAGCGCCGGCACGAAGAAGGAATTCATCACGGTCGACGACGTGATCTTGAACTGGATGGGGCGGTCGACCGGTGCGGCCATTTCATTGACGGTGGCGATGCCTTGCTCGGGATACAGGAACAGCCATTTCCAGTCCAGCGCCACCACTTCGACGACCAGCGGCTTGGTGCCCGCCGGCACCTCGCGCCCTTCGGACAGGCGTGCAAGCGGCCGGTAGGGATCGAGCTGGTGCGTGCTGACCCAGGTCAGCGCGCCCAGCGCGATGATGATGAGCAGGGGCGCTGCCCAGATCAGAAGCTCCAGCATCGTGGAGTGGTTCCATTCCGGGTCGTAGTGGGCTTGCTTGTTGCTGGCCCGATAGCGCCACGCGAACAGGAATGTCAGGAAGATCACCGGCACGATGATCAGCAACATCAAGCCGGTGGAGATGATGATCAGATTACGCTGTTGAAGCGCGACATCGCCTGATGGCGACAGCAGCACCGCATTGCATCCGGCGAGCAATGGCAGGGCGGCAATCAGGATCAATCCGCGGAGCCTTGTGAAGGACGGCATAGCCATACCTCGAAACGTAACCGTGGGAGGTAAACGCAACACTACGCTGGAAGCCGCGAAAAATCTAGGGTAAAAAGAACAAAAGTGTGCAGGGCAGTGGCGTATTTCGGACCTCCTACAGTGAGCAAACCCATGTCGACCACCACGCAATATCCCGGTCATGCCCCCGCTGTTCCCGGCCCGGGGCCAACGGCTGGCGGGGCCAGCCACGCCAAGGTGGCCCCGGGTGAAATCGCCGTCGGCGTGGTGGTGGGACGCGCCTCCGAATACTTCGATTTCTTCGTGTTCGGCATTGCCTGCGTGCTGGTTTTTCCGAAGGTCTTCTTCCCCTTCGAACCCCAACTGGAAGGCACGCTATGGGCCTTCGTCATCTTCTCCTTCGCGTTCATCATGCGCCCCATCGGCACGGCGTTGTCGATGGCGATCCAGCGGCGTTGGGGCCGCGCCACAAAGCTGACGGTCGCGCTCTTCCTGCTGGGCACGGCGACAGTGGGCATGGCGTTCCTGCCCAGCTACAACACCATCGGCGCGCACGCGATCACGTTGCTGGCGGTGTTCCGCTGCCTGCAAGGGTTGGCGTTCGGCGGGTCATGGGACGGGTTGCCGTCGTTGTTGGCGCTGAACGCGCCGCCCAACCGTCGCGGCTGGTATTCGATGATGGGTCAGCTGGGTGCGCCCGTCGGCTTCATGGTGGCCAGCGCGCTGTTCCTCTATCTGCACGTCACGCTGACGCAGTCCGATTTCCTGGAATGGGGCTGGCGCTATCCGTTCTTCGTCGCCTTCGCCATCAACGTGGTGGCGCTCTTCGCCCGGTTGCGCCTGGTCGTCACCGAGGAATACACGCAGCTGCTGGAAGAGGGCGAACTCGAACCCATCAGCATTGCCGAGATGGTGCGTTCACAAGGCTACAACCTCTTCATTGGCGCGTTCGCGGCGTTGGCCAGCTATGCGCTGTTCCACCTGGTCACGGTGTTTCCGCTGTCCTGGATCGCGGTCAGCGCCACGCAACAGATCTCGGACGTGCTGATCGTGCAGATCATCGGCGCAGTGATCGGCATCCTGGGCACGGTGGCATCCGGCTGGCTGGCCGACCGCATCGGCCGGCGCACCACGTTGGGCTTGCTGGCCGTGCTGATCGCCGTGTTCGCGCTGTTCACGCCGTGGCTGCTGGGCGGCGGGCCGATGGGGCAGGATGCATTCATCCTGGTGGGCTTCGCGCTGCTGGGCCTGTCGTATGGGCAGGCCTCGGGCACGGTTACCGCGAACTTCACGCGGCGCTTCCGCTATACCGGCGCGGCGCTGACGTCCGACATGGCGTGGCTGATCGGCGCGGCCTTCGCGCCACTGGTCGCGTTGGGACTGTCGGCGCGTTTCGGGCTGGTGGCCGTCAGCGTCTATCTGCTGTCGGGCGCCGCGTGCACCTTGCTGGCGCTGCGCATCAACAAGGTGCTGGAAACGCGTGATTGAGCGATGAGGGCTTTGGCGGCTTTGCCACCGAAGCCCTCATCGGTCGCTCAGGCGGCTTAGGCGCCGAAGCCCTCCAGCACGTTCGCCACATTGATCCCCACATCGGCCACGGCATAGCCGCCTTCCATCGTGAAGACCACGGGCAGGCCCAGGCTGGCCAGGCGGCGGCCCACTTGCAGGTAGTCGGCGCTTTTCAGCTTGAACTTGGAGATGGGATCGCCTTCGTAGGTGTCCACGCCGAGCGCGATCACGACCGCGTCGGCCTTGAACGCCCGGATGGCGGCGAGGCCTTGTTCCAGCGCGTCGGTCCACGCGGCAAAGCCGGTGCCCGCGGCCAGCGGCAGGTTCAGGTTGGCGCCTGCGCCCGCGCCGGCGCCGTGTTCATCGGCATAGCCCAGGAAGAACGGGTATTCGGTGGTCGGGTCGCCATGTGCCGAGACCGTCAGCACGTCGCCGCGCTCATAGAAAATGCTTTGCGTGCCATTGCCGTGGTGATAGTCCACGTCAAGGATGGCGACGCGTTCGGCGCCGGCGTCGCGCAAGGCTTGCGCGGCCAGCGCGGCGTTGTTCAAGAAGCAGTAGCCGCCAAAGAAGTCGGCGCCGGCGTGGTGGCCCGGCGGGCGCGTCAACGCCATGGCGGCGCGCGGGCCGCCCGATGCGGCGACGGCGCGCGCGGCATCAATGGCGCAGGCCGCGCCGGCGGTGGCGGCTTCCCAGGTGCCGGCCGTCAGCGGGCAGCCGCTGTCGAACGAGAACAGGCCGACGCGGGCCGCGAAATTGGTGGGCTCGATATCGTGGCGGAAGCCGCGCACGGGCCAGACCGACGGCAGGATGTCGATGTCGGCGTTGGCCGGATCCAGCGCGACCCAGTCCCGCCATGCGCTTGCCAGGAAGTCGACGTAGCGCGGGGTGTGCACGCGCTTGATCAGCTCCAGGTCCGGCGCCGAGGGGGCGAGCAGATCGCCGATGCCGCGTTGGCGCAACGCGTCCAGCACGTACTCCAGCCGAGCCGGCGTTTCGTGGCAGGGGACCAGCTTGCCGCGGAACATCTCCTGGCGGCCAGCATGCTTGTCATGGACGGGGTTGTGGAAGATCTTCACGGCGTCGGGGTCCTTGGGTTGTTCAACGCATTCTGTTTGACGGCAAGAGCGCCACTATAGCGGTCGGAGCGCATACCACGCCATGGCCGGCAGCTCGCGAAAAACGGAGTACAGGTCGCGCCATTCGAAGAAGCGCGGATAGCCGCCGCTGACATCGGCCACGCCTTGGCGCCGCAGGGCCAGCAGGGTGCGCGGCACATGGAAGTACTGGGTGACGGCCAGCGCGCGGGTGTAGCCGTGTTCGCGCATATAGGCGCTGGCGTGCCGCGCGGTGGTCCAGGAGTCCACACCCGCGCTGTCGGTCACGATGCGGTCGGCGGGCACGCCACGCGCCAGCAGGTAGTCGCGCATGGCCGCAGCTTCGTCAGCGCCGGCCGGATCCACGCCGCCGCTGACGAACAGGATGCGGCATTGCGACGCCGCATAGCAGTCGTAGGCGCGGTCCAGGCGGGCGGCCAGCCGGGGCGAAGGCCGTCCCTCGGCCTGCACGGTGTTGCCGAGCACGACGGCCACGTCGGCGGGGCGGGCCGCGGTCAGCAGTCCCGTGGCCGCCAGCGCGGCGGCGGCGAGCAGCAGCGCGAAGAGCAGGAAGGCCAGGCGACGGACTGGGCGGGTTTTAAAGGGGCGGGTAGGGGATCGCATGCGGGTAGCCTGTGAATGCGGCCGCGCCTACTGCGGCGCGGGCGGCCGCTTCGGCAGCGGGTAATCAAACCCGATTTCGTTGGAGACGAGGGGTTGGGCGAGATTGCCCGGGTCGGTGACGACGGCGGCGGCGCGGTACTTGCCGGGTGCCAGCGCGGGCAGGAAGGGGACGCTGCCGTAGCCGTTGTCGTTCACCAGGTAGGCCGGCTTGCCGTCTTCGTCCTGGCTCCAGACCACGGCGTCGCGGGCAAAGCCCAGCGGGTTGGCCGGGTGCAGGGTATCGCCTTCGCGCTGGTACAGCGGGTGCACGATGCGGTCGCCTTGCGCGTTGGTCAGCAACAGCCAGACGCGCGGCGCCTTCAATTGGACCGGCGCCTCGCCGCGGTTGGCTACGCTGAGGAGGAAGGTGCCGCCGTCCTCGCCATTCCAGTCGGCCAAGGTGTCGGCAAGTTCCAGCTCCAGGCCGCCTTGCGGCGGATGCGCCGGGAGTTGATGCTTGTCCACGCGCAGATCGCCATAGCGCACCCATTTGAGGGCGTCACCCGCCGTCTTGGTGGCGTAGCGCACCTGCAGCCAGTCGCGCGGGCGGATCGCCACCACGTCCAGGGGTTCGCCTTCGGCAGCCGTCATCGTCGGCCTGGCGTTCACGTCAGGCGTGTCGTAGAGGTCCAGCTTGCTGACCGGCACGGTGCCGTCCTCCAGCGCGGATCCTTCGCCTTCGATTTCGATGTGCTCGATCGAGCCGTCTTCGCGGAACCGGTAGGTCAGTTCAGCCGCCGCGTCGTCCAGGCCGAACAACGCCTGCGTGGTCCACGAGGTGGCACGCACCGTGCCGTCGGGACGCAGCACATATTCCTCGCCGCCATGGCTGGCGGCGCCGTACCGGCAGCCAACGCTGATCCGCGCCTGCTGGTCGTCGAACACCGGATTGACGAAGCCCCGGCAGGGGCTCGCTTCGTCGGGGTGCCGGATTTCCTGGAAGGCGCCGGTGGCGGGCCGGTACAGGAACAGCCGGGTGATGAGCTGCGTGCCGCCGCCGCTTTGCCCCAGCACCAGGTCGCGGTAGCCGTCGTGGTCGATGTCCACGGATGCCATCTGGTCGACTTCTTCATCGTCGAAGTTGCCTAGCTGCTGCTCGGGGCCGTTGCCCACGCGCACGGTCGCGCGCTGGGCGTCGCCGCCGCTGATCCTCACCACGCCCGACAGGCCGGCCTTGATGGGGTAGGGGTAGTCGCGCGCGGCGGCTTGCGCCTGTACGCCTTGCCCCTGCAATGCCAGGGCGGTCATCGCGCCCGCAAGCAGCATCCGTTTCACCCGCGTCTCCCCAGCTTCGAATCGAGTGGGGCAATATACCGCAGCCGATTGCGGGAAAACGAGCAGTGCGCCGTCGCGGGCGGCCCGTCATCCTGGGTAGAATCGAACGATGCGCAATGTCTGCGCAGGTGCTGTGCCGCAACCATCCATGAACCTCTCGTTCCCGATCCGCCAAGAATGTCCGCCGGGCGCCTGTATGTGCGACCGCGAACGGCTGCTGGCCGATCCGGCCGCCGACATCCGTATCCTGCGCTTGACCAAGGAAGAGGAAAAGCGGCTGGTGGCGCGGCTGGAAAGCATCGCCAGCCTGGAGGACTTGCGCGCCATGCAGGGGCGCATCCAGGCGCAGTTGGGCATCGTGATCCGCATCACGCCCAGCGACAACGAAGTGCGCACCTCGCGCGGCATCTCGATCCAGCTGGACGACGCGCCCGGCCTGTGCCGCAAGACGCGCACCGCGATTCCCGCCGCGATCCGCCGCGGCTTCGACAACAAGCCCGAAATCGTCTATGCGCTGCTGAACGAGCGCGATCTGCTGAGCGGCACCTGATCAGGACTTCTTGCCGGGTTCGCGGCAGGGCGCCAGCGGCACCACGGCAGACGGCGTGCGGCCAGCCTCCGGACGGGTCGCCGGCTTCTTGCCGCTGCGCACGGGGTAGGACAGCAGGACGGCGCTGCCGGCTTCCAGCCGGGGCGATGTCGCCGAGCCATAGGCCACCGTCCAGCCGCGCACGGCCAGCGGCGCCAGCGTGTACTGCAGGGCGGAACCGGGCGATACGTGCGCGACCTTGCCTGCGAACAATTCGTGCTGCGGCGTTTCCGTGCCCGCTACGGCGGAATAGGTGACGATGCTGTCCAGCGCGGCCGATTCTTCATGGCGCGCGAGGATGGCGGTCTTGTATTTGCCGGGGGGGATGTCGGTCAGACTGACGGTCAGGGGTTCTTTGGCCTGGCCGCCGCCATCCAGCCGGACGCCGGTGACGTCGACGCGTGTGAGCGGCGCCGTACCGGTATTGCGCACGCGCACGCTGTATTGCCCCGAGGTGCCCGTCACCGTGCAGACTTCCACGCCGGAGGGGCTGGGGGAAGCTTGCGCAGAGGCCGTGGCGCCTGCGGAGAGCAGGACCGCCAGGGACAACGTCAGGGCTGAGGCAGATCGGGTGGGCACGGCACGCTCCTTGAGGGAGGCAGCGTGCCGGGTGGCGCGTTGCCAGCCTTATTACACCACTTGGCGTCCCGGAGCCTCGGCCGCCTGCTGGCGTTTGCCCGCCAGCCAGCTCAGGATCAGCGCCAGGACCAGCAGGCCGGCGATGATGAAGCCCCAGATGATCCAGCCCAGCACCGAGATCAGCGTGCCCAGGCTGCCAGCCACGGGCAGGATCTGGTTCAGGCCCTGTGCGGCCCAGACCAGGCCGCCTTGCAGCGTTTGCAGCCAGGCCGGGTCGACCCAGCCGGCGGCCCAGGCGGGCGCTACCCATTGCGACGTGTCCAGCGCCGTGCCCGGCACCTGGGCGGTGGCGATGGTTGCCAGGACCCAGTCGGTCAGTTGCAAGGTCAGCGCTACCAGCCCGGTCCAGAGTGCGGCAAGCACGGCAAAAGCGAGCCAGATGAATTTTTTCATTGCAGTGGTACTCCGATTTCAAAAGAGGGTCCACGATAAAGCGGATTCTATTTCTGAAAAACCAGAGTAGCTGTGACAAACATTAAGAAAAAACCGAAGTCTTGGCGTGTGCCAGCACCGCCTGGACCAGCGGGTGGTGCTGCCCGCGGCGGTTGCGGATGGCGTGGATTTCCTCTTGCACATCGTCGCAGCGGGCCAGGGGGCGTAAGCCGCGCAACAGTCCGATGTCGTCGCCGCCCAGCCGGCTGAGCGGAAATACGCCCAGGCCCCGGGCGGCAAACACCGACATCAGCGCGCTGTCTTCGAATTCGCCCACCACGTTGGGGAAAACGCCTTGTTCGTTGAACCAGCGGTCCAGGGTCTGGCGCAGCACGGAATGGCCGGTGGGCAGCAGTACGGGCAACCGCTCCAGGCAGCGCGGAAAATCCTGTGTTTCGGACTTGCGCACCAGCCGCGCCGGGCCGTACCAGTCCACGGGCGAAGACACCAGGCGGTCGCTGGTCAGCCGCAGGTTGGGGTTGGCGGGCGCGCCCTGGCCGGCCAGTACCAGGTCCAGGTGGTGCTGGGCCAGTTCGCCCAGCAGTTCCTCGACCTCGCCCTCATGGCAGGTCAGGCGCAAGTCCGGGGTATCCAGCACGGGGCCCAGCAGGGCGTGGGCGGCCAGCTTGGAGATGCCGTCCGACAAGCCCACCGACAGTCGGATGACGGGCTTGGTGGCCGCAGCGCGCACTTCCTGGGGCAGCACATGGCCGATCTGGAAGATCTCTTCGGCCCGGGCGAAAGCGGCCTTGCCGGCGTCGGTCAGCGCCACGCCGCGGCCGGCGGGCTTGAGCAGCTGGTGGCCCAGGTTCTTCTCCAGTTCGCGCACCTGGGCGCTGATGGTCTGGATGGCCATGTCCAGCCGTTCGGCGGCGCGGGAAAAGCCGCCTTCCTTGGCGACCATCCAGAAATAGTACAGATGGCGGTAGTTCAGCATGATCGTGCTCACTTCGGTTTTTTCGAACCTTAACTCACTTTCAGGCTGATTTCTCCATGCGGCCCGTATCCGGATGATGGGCACCTTCGAACACAGCGGGGCATTCATGGACACTTTGATCACCTTCTTCATGGCCGATTTTCTGGGGACACCGACCTGGAGTTGGCTGCTATTCATCGGCATCGTCGTCAGCTTGCTGGTCTTCGACCTGGGCGTGCTGCACAAGGAAGACCGCGAAATCGGCGTGCGTGAAAGCCTGTTGCTGTCGGCCGGCTACATCACCGCGGCGCTGCTGTTCGGCGCCTGGGTCTGGTGGCAGCTGGGCGCGGCCAGCGGCATGGCCTACTACACCGGCTTCATGATCGAAAAGTCGCTGTCGATGGACAACGTCTTCGTGATCGCGCTGATCTTCAGCTTCTTCGCGATCCCGCGCCAATACCAGCACCGCGTGCTGTTCTGGGGCATCCTGGGCGTGATCGTGCTGCGCGCCATCATGATCGGCCTGGGCGCCGCGCTGGTCAGTAATTTCGGCTGGCTGCTGTACCTGTTCGGCGCGTTCCTGGTGTTCACGGGCATCAAGATGTGGATGATCGCGGACCAGACGCCCGACATCGCGACCAACCCGATCCTGAAGTTCCTGAAGCGCCACATGCGCGTCACGGAAGGCCTGCGCGGCAACGCGTTCGTGGTGACCGAGACGGATCCGGCTACGTCGAAGAAGGTGCGTTTCGCGACGCCGCTGCTGCTGGCCCTGGTGCTGATCGAATTCGTGGACCTCGTGTTCGCGGTGGACTCGGTGCCGGCGATCTTCGCCATCACGACCGACCCGTTCATCGTGTACACCAGCAACATCTTCGCCATCCTGGGCCTGCGTGCGCTGTACTTCGCGTTGGCGGCAATGATCCACCGCTTCCACTACTTGAAGTACGCGTTGGCTCTGGTCCTGGTGTTCATCGGTACGAAGATCTTCCTGGTTGGCTTCATCGGCAAGGTGCCGGCCGCGATTTCGCTGGGCGTGACGTTCAGCCTGATCTTGGGCGGCGTGCTGTTCTCGCTGTGGAAGACCCGGTCGGCGGAACTGAAGGCGCAGTAAGCGACAACGCATCAACGCAGTGGAAAACCCGCCGGCTGATCCCGGCGGGTTTTTTTCGTTTCGCGCATGCCATATTTTTTTAATATGATTAGATAGCTATCCAAATATTTGTAATATGGATACGCCAGGCGTAGAGTCCAACCGTACACAGTCGTCCGGCAAGGAGCCGTCATGAGCAACAACAGTTGGTCCGCCAAGCAGTATTCCGCTTTTGAAAACGAACGCACCCGGCCGGTGCGCGATCTGGTGGCCGCGTTGCCCAATCCGTCCGTCGGCCTGGCCGTGGACCTGGGCTGCGGCCCGGGCAATTCCACCGAGGTGTTGGCAAGCCGCTATCCCGACGCGAAAGTCACCGGCATGGACAGTTCGGAAGACATGGTCCAGGCCGCCCGCAAGCGCCTGCCCGCGCTGGACTTCGAACTGGCCGACATCGCCACGTGGAACCCGCCGCAACAGTACGACGTGATCCTGGCGAACGCGGCGCTGCAATGGGTGCCCGACCACGCGACGCTCTACCCCCGTCTGGTCGGCAAGCTGGCCCCGGGCGGCATCCTGGCCGTGCAGACGCCCGACAACATGGAAGAGCCTGCGCACCGCCTGGCACGCCAGGTGGCCGGCGAAGCGCCGTGGGCGGCGAAGACGGGCGGCGTGAAGCACCCGCCGCGCCACAGCGCCGCCTGGTACTACGAACTGCTCAAGCCGCATTGCGGCGTGCTGGACGTGTGGCGCAC
>NZ_DBHKZA010000066.1:9154-35727 GCF_057314935.1 Achromobacter sp. | reverse complement strand
TGACGCAGGGGCAGTCCGGAGCGAAGGCTCCGGACCGCAATCGTTGACCCGCGCCCCCAGGCCGCCGCCGCCCCGGGCTCCAAAAGAACCAACACCCGCCACCAACAGGCACCAACAGGCACCAACAGGCACCAAACAACACCGGCAGTTGGCAGTTGGTAGCGGGCAAGCAACAAGCGAACAGCAGCAGTCTCCAAAGGGATTTCCCGCATCCCCCCCGCACCACCCCAAGCCTCCCGTAAACTTCCCCCAAAAAAGCACGCGCAAAAAAAACGGCGCAAGGGGCCGGGGAACATCCCCCGGGAAAAAGCAAAGCCATGTTCGCCGACCTGAATCACCTCTCGCACCACGCCGCCTGGCGCCGGCAATTGGAACTGCTGCTGGAATCCGCCGGCGAAGGCATCTACGGCATCGACCTGCGCGGCCGCTGCATCTTCATCAACGGCCCCGGCGCCGCCATGCTCGGCTACACCCCCGACGAAGTCGTCGGCCGCAACATGCACTACCTGATCCATCACTCCCACGCCAACCGCGCCCTGATGCCCGTCCACGACTGCCGCATCTTCCGGGCGTTTCGCGAAGGCCGAGGCGAACGCGTCGACGACGAAGTGCTGTGGCGGCGCGACGGCTCCTGCTTCGACGCCCAATACGCCTCTTACCCCATCCTCAACGACGAAGAAGTCGTCGGGGCCGTCGTCACCTTCTCCGACATCACCGACCGCAAGCGCATCGAACGTGAACTGGAACGCCGCGTCGGCGAACGCACCGCGGAACTCAGCGACGCCCACGATTCGCTTCGCCGCCTGTCCTCGCACCTGTCCAGCCTGCGCGAAGAAGAACGCGCCCACATCGCCCGCAACATCCACGATGACCTGGGGGCGTCTTTCACCGCCTTGCAGCTGGACCTGAACTGGCTGCGCCGCCAACTGGGCGCCACGCCCGCGTTGCAGACCCACGTCGACCGCATGCTGGAAGTCACCCAGATCGCGATGGGCGCCACCCGCCGCATCCTCAGCGACCTGCGCCCCGTCGTCCTGGACCACCTTGGCCTGTGGGCCGCGCTGGAAACGCTGCTGCAGGATCTGCAGGCCCGCACAGGCCTGCAATGCCGCTACCTGTGCCCGCCCGACACCGAACGCCGGCGCCTGGACCGGAACGCCGAAATCGCCGTCTACCGCATCGTCCAGGAACTGCTGACCAATGTGCAGCGCCACGCCCGCGCCCGCAGCGTCAGCGTCAGCGCCGCCTGGAGCGAAGACGGCCTGCTGCTGACCGTGGAAGACGACGGCATCGGCATGCAGCTGCCCGAAGCGCCCCGCACCTTCGGCATCCTGGGCATGCGCGAGCGCGCCCGCGGCATCGGCGGCGACCTGGCGCTGGACAGCGCCCCCGGGGCCGGCATGCGCGCCCGCCTGCGCCTCAACCCACCCTGACACCAGACATGGCCCTGAACCTGCTTATCGTCGACGACCACCTGATCATCCGCCGTGGCCTGGCCCGCATCCTGGAAGAGGATCCGCGCGTGGCCCTTGTGCACGAAGCCGCCGACGCGCCCTCCGCCTTGCGCGCCCTGCGCCAGGCACGCTACGACGCCATGGTGCTGGACGTGGCGCTGGGTGAACGCGACGGCCTGGACGTGCTGAAGACCGTGCGCGCCGACTACCCCGCGCTGGGCGTCGTGATGCTGTCCGTCTACCCCGAAACGCAGTTCGCCGTGCGTGCGCTGCGCACCGGCGCCCACGCCTATCTGAACAAGGGCTGCGACCCCGACGAACTGCTGGCCGCCCTCGCGAACGCCGCCGCCGGCAAGATGTACGTCACGCCCGCCGTGGCCGAACTGCTGGCCCAGACCGTGCGCCAGGACAGCTCCCGCCTGCCGCACGAGCTGCTGTCCAACCGCGAATTCCAGGTATTGCAGCTGCTGGTGGCCGGCAGGTCGGTATCGGCCATCGGCGAACAGCTGGCGCTGTCGGTCAACACGATCTCCACCTACCGCAGCCGCATCTTCGAAAAACTCGGCGTGCGCACGCTGGTGGAGCTGGTGGCCTACGCCAACACGCACCAGCTGGGTGCGCCATAGCCGTGCGCGCACCAGCGCGGCGCACGGCCCGCACCGCGTAGTAAAGGCACTACACGCATATCGTCGAACCCGGGATACCGGCCCCGCGCGGCCGGCCCCATGATGGCTCCAACCCAGTCTGGCCGGAGCCATCCCATGTCCCTATTCAGCAATCCGTTCGACGCCGACACCCGCCTTGCCTGCGCTTGCGGCCGCCACGCCTCGCAAGCCGAACATGACGCCGCCCGGCAATCCGCCACGGACAACGCCGTCGAGCAGGCGGTGATGCGCGCGCTCTTCCCGCAGGATGCGCTGCGCCGCCGCTTCCTGCGCGCGGTGGGCAGCGGCACCGCAATGGCGGCCATCGCGTCCATCTTTCCGCTGGCTGCCGCCCGCGAAGCCTTCGCGCAATCTGCCGGCCCGCTGGAGAAGCAGAAGCTGAAAGTCGGCTTCATCCCCATCACCTGCGCCACGCCCATCATCATGGCGCACCCCATGGGCTTTTATGCCAAGCAGGGCCTGGACGTGGAAGTGGTGAAGACGGCCGGCTGGGCGTTGATCCGCGACAAGGCCATGTCGGGCGAGTATGACGCCGCGCACATGCTGTCGCCGATGCCGCTGGCGATCTCGATGGGCGTGGGCGCCAGCCGCGCCGTGCCATGGACGATGCCTGCCGTCGAGAACATCAACGGCCAGGCCATCACCCTGTCGATGAAGCACAAGGACCGTCGCGACCCGAAGGACTGGAAAGGCTTCAAGTTCGCCGTGCCGTTCGACTACTCCATGCACAACTACCTGTTGCGCTACTACCTGGCTGAACACGGGCTGGACCCCGACACCGACGTCCAGATCCGCTCCGTGCCCCCTCCCGAAATGGTGGCCAACCTGCGCGCCGACAACATCGACGGCTTCCTCGCGCCCGACCCCGTCAACCAGCGCGCGGTATATGACGGCGTGGGCTTCATCCACACACTGTCCAAGGCGATCTGGGACGGCCACCCTTGCTGCGCGTTCTCTGCCAGCAAGGAATTCGTGACCACGATGCCCAACACCTACCAGGCCTTGCTGAAAGCCATCATCGAAGCCACCGCCTACGCCCGCAATCCGGCGCACCGCAAGGAAATCGCCACCGCCATCGCGGCGCCCAATTACCTGAACCAGCCGGTCACGGTGGTGGAACAGGTGTTGACCGGCACCTACGCCGACGGGCTGGGCAAGGTGCTGAGCGATCCCAACCGCATCGACTTCGATCCCATGCCCTGGCAGTCTTTCGCCGTATGGATCCTGACGCAGATGAAGCGTTGGGGCCAGATCAAGGGCGATGTGGACTACCAGAAAGTGGCCAGCGACGTCTTCCTGGCGACCGACGCCGTGCGCCTGATGCGCGAAGCCGGCTTGACCCCGCCCGCCGAAACGGCCAAGACCTTCAGCGTCATGGGCAAGCCCTTCGACCCCGCCCAACCCGAGGCCTATCTGGCCGGCTTCAAGATCCGGAGGACCTGATGCGGTCCGTGCAACACTGGCGGGCGACGTTCCTGTCCGTCGCCTTGTTCCTGGCTTTCCTGCTGCTGTGGCACGTCGCCACCCGCCCCGACACGGGGGGCGCGGCGGTAGACCCGGCCTACGCCGCGCTGGTCGGCAATGCCGCGGCCAGCGGCTCGAAGACGCCCTTTCCCGGCCCCGCCGACGTCGGCGCGCAACTGTGGCAGCACCTGAAAGACCCCTTCTACGACCGCGGCCCCAACGACAAGGGCATCGGCGTGCAACTCGCCTATTCGGTGGCGCGCGTGCTGACGGGCTTCGGGCTGGCGGCGCTCGCGGCCATCCCGCTGGGCTTTCTCATCGGCATGTCCAAGACCGTCTACCGCGCCTTCGACCCGTTCATCCAGGTGCTCAAGCCGATCTCGCCGCTGGCTTGGATGCCGCTGGCGCTCTACACCATCAAGGACGCTGACACATCCGCCATCTTCGTCATCTTCATCTGCTCGCTGTGGCCCATGCTGGTGAACAGCGCCTTCGGCGTGGGCGCCGTGCGGCAGGACTGGCTGAACGTGGCGCGCACGCTTGAGGTGTCGCGCCTGCGTACCGCCCTGCAGGTGATCCTGCCCGCCGCCGCGCCCACCATCATGACGGGCATGCGCATTTCGGTGGGCATCGCCTGGCTGGTGATCGTGGCCGCCGAGATGTTGATCGGCGGCACCGGCATCGGCTACTTCGTCTGGAACGAATGGAATAACCTGTCCATTGCGAACATCATCTGCGCCATCTTCTTCATCGGCCTGATCGGCATGCTGCTGGACACCCTGCTGGCGCGCGCCGCGCGGCTGGTCAGCTATCGGGAATGACGCCATGAGCCAAGCTTTCCTGCAAGTGCAAGGCCTGGGCAAGCGCTACCCGGGACGCAACGGGCAGCCCCAGCCGCCCGTCTTCGAGAACATCGATTTCACGATCGAACAGGGCCAGTTCGTCTGCGTGATCGGCCATTCCGGCTGCGGCAAGACGACCATCCTGAATGTGCTGGCCGGCATCGACGACACCAACGAGGGCATCGTCATCATGGACGGCCGCCAGATCGCCGGGCCGTCGTTGGAACGCGGCGTGGTATTCCAGGCGCACGCGCTGCTGCCGTGGCTGACCGCGCTGCAAAACGTGGAATTCGGCGTGCGCTCGCGCTGGCCGGCATATCGCCGCGAACAAGTGCGCGAACACAGCCTGCGGTATCTTGATATGGTGGGCCTGGCGCAAGCGGCCGGCAAGAAGCCCTGCGAGCTGTCGGGCGGCATGAAGCAGCGCGTGGGCATTGCCCGCGCCTTTGCGATACAGCCCAAGATGCTGTTGCTGGACGAGCCTTTCGGCGCGCTGGACGCGCTGACCCGCGGCACCATCCAGGACGAGCTGCGCGGCATTGTCCAGGAAACCCGCCAGACCGTATTCATGATCACGCACGACGTGGACGAAGCGATCCTGCTGTCGGACCGCATCCTGCTGATGAGCGCGGGCCCTTATGCCCGCATCGCCGAATCCGTCAGCGTGGACCTGCCGCGCGACCGGACGCGGGCCAGCCTGCACCACGAGCCCCGCTACTACGAAATCCGCAACCATCTCGTCGACTTCCTGGTCGACAAGGCATCCCACAAGGAGTGAATCCCATCATGATGTCCCGCGCTGAAGTCACCGAACTGGTCGTCACCCGCAAGCTGGAAAAGAAGCTGACGTGGACCGCCATCGCCGAAGCCGTCGGCCAGAGCAAGGAATGGACCACGGCCGCGCTGCTGGGCCAGATGACGCTGACCGAGGAACAGGCCCTGGCCGCGGCGCGCGTGCTGGACCTGCCCGAGGCCGCCGTCGTGCAACTGCAAGTGGTGCCCTACAAGGGCTCCTTGCCGACGTCGGTGCCGACGGATCCGCTGATCTACCGCTTCTACGAACTGATCAGCGTCTACGGCACCACGTTCAAGGCGCTGATCAATGAAGAGTTCGGCGATGGCATCATGAGCGCCATCGACTTCAAGATGGACCTGTCGCGCGAGGCCGATCCCAAAGGCGACCGCGTGCAGATCGTCATGAGCGGCAAGTTCCTGCCGTACAAGACATATTGATGGCGCAGGCCCCATCCGGGGCCTGGTCCTAGTCTTCCACCGCCAGTTCTTCCCAGGCCAGTTCGCGGGTCCGCTCCAGCGTTGCCGTGACCCGGGCCGCGGCCTCGCGCACCGCTTCGGGCAGGTCCTGCCCGGTCAGCAGCTTGGCCGTCAGGCTGGCCATGAACACGTCGCCCGTGCCATGCACGGACGGCGGAATGGCGATCTCGGGGTGGGTCACCACGCTGGCCTTTTCCCGCGTCACGACTGCCAGCTGCAAGGTGCCGGGGGCCGCCGCCATCGGGGCGGCGCTGGTCACGACGATCCATTCGGGCCCTTGCGCGATCAGTTCGCGCGCTGCCTGCACCACGTCTTCGATCGACGCCAGAGGGCGGCCCACCAGCAGTTCCAGTTCGAAATGGTTCGGCGTCATGCCGTCGGCCAGCGGCACCAGCAGGTCGCGGTATTGCGCGACCAGGCCGGCGTCAACATACAGGCCGTCGTTGCGGTCGCCCATCACGGGGTCGATATGGACGCGCAAGTCCGGGCGCGCCGCGCGCACCGTCGGCAGCCAGCGCGCCAACAAGTCCGCTTGCCCCGGCTGACCCAGGTAGCCGCAGACGACCGCGCGCGCCACGTTGGTCACGCCGCGCTCGTCCAGCCCCTGCAACAGCCCCTCGAACCAATCCAGGGGCACCGCGCCGCCATGCAGCGTCGGATAGTGCGGCGTGTTGCTCAAGATGACGGTGGGCACCGCGATGGCCCGCAGGCCCGCGCGGCGGAAGATCGGCATGGCGGCGTTGTTGCCGACGTAGCCGTAGACGACTTGGGACTGGATGGAAACGATGTCCACCTGCGCGGTGTAGGCGGGCAACGCTGCGCCCGGCGCGGGGGCAGCGGAGATTGCGGTCATACGGCGGGCTCCTGAGGGGAACGGGTTGCAAGCCGGCGCAACGCCGGCTGTGCCTCATTCTAGGGCCTTAATCGGACCTAGTCCCGTCCGCTATCCCGGCCGCCCTCCCGGCCAGCCGCCACCAGCCACCCCGCGCCGTCCATCACCGCGTCCGCGATGCCCGCCAGGTGCGGCGCATAGGGATACGCCACCGACGACACGATCTGGCATTGCGCCAGTTGCGGATGGGCGGCGTTCAGCAGGTATTGGAAACCGCCCGCCGGCGACGGCACCCGCAGCAGCAAGGTGTCGCCGCGCGCCAGCCAGGCATTGCCGACCGCCCGAGTCACCGGCAGGTCGGTCTCCCAGTGCAAGGGCGGGTCGGCATCACTGACGGCATCGTCCGGCGCCAGCACCTCCAACAGGAAATAATGGCTGGGCAAGGCCCGCGGATGCCCCACCTCCGACAAAGCCAGCCGGGCAAACACGGCCGCAGCCGGATTCGCGTCCAGCACCACCACCGGCGCGCCCGCGCCATGCCAGCGGCCCGCCGGCCGGGCCCGCGGCTGCAGGTCCTGGCTATTGCTCAAGCGCCAAAGCGCAATCATGGGCCGTTTCCTTCATCGATATTGACGAGCCATTGTTCGATCATCACGGCGTGCCGCCCATGCTGGCATAGCGACAAGGGCACCCGTCCAAGCAGGCGCCGCTTGGGGCTGCACAACCACTGGCGCGCCTGATCGCGGCCGCCGAACACCAGTTCGGCCAGCCACGTCACCCGCAACGCCCGGTACAGCACCCGCAAGTCCGACAAGTCCAGCCCCAATTCGCGAGACGCGTCCCGGGCGCGCGTTGGGGCCAGTTCGGGCACCAGCGGAAACCAGCGCCCCAGTTCATCGGGATACGTCTGCCGCAACGCCTGCAGCAGCGCGCCGGCGGACTGCAAGCTGGCGGGCGGTTGGGCGTTGCCCAGCGCCAGCTTCAGCCGGGCATCCAGCCGCCGGCCAATGGCCGGGGCAAGCTGCGCCGCCGTCGCGTCACGGGGCCCGGGCGACGGCCGGGTTGACCGCCGGGGCGGCCGCGGTTTGTTCAAACGCGGCATTGAGGGCCGCGCCATCGATGCTGACGGTACCGGCATTCAACAAGCCCTCCAGATAGGCCCGCGCGGCCAGTTCCTGACGTTGGGAGCGCAGCGCGGCGCGCAGCGCTTCTTTCACCTGATCGAATGGCGTGACGCTGGCGGCGCGCAAGGCGGACAGCTTCAGGATGTGGAACCCCGCCGCCGACTGCACCGGCGCCGACACCTCGCCCTCTTTCATCTGCTCGATCACCGGACGCATCTCGGGCATCAACTGCGTCAGTGGCACAAACCCGATGTCGCCGCCTTGTGCGCGCGAGGTGTCGTCGCGCGAGTAGCTCTGCGCCAGCGCCGCGAAATCGGCCTTGGGCGCCTGGGCCCGCTTGACGAGGTCCTGCGCTTGCTTGCGTGCCGCCGCGACGGCGTCGGCATCGCCCAGCGCCGCGGGCAGGAAGATCTGGCTGACCCGGTATTCGGCCGGCACCGCCAACTGCGGCTTGGCGCGCTCATAGGCGGCTTGCAGATCGGCTTGGCCCGGATAGTCGTCCGGCGCCCGGCTGACAGACTCCAGATAACTTTGCAGCACGATCCTTTCCTGCGCGGCCTGGAACGCGCGCTTGAGTTCCGGCTTGTCCTGCCAGCCTTGCGCCCGCGCCTGCTCGACCAACGCCTTCTCGGCCAGGCGGGCACGCAGCCATTGGTCCAGCCCCGTCCGGTTTTCCTTCAACTGCTCGCGCGCCTGCGGCGGCATCGTCTGCAACTGGCGCAGCAGTTCCTCGCGGTCGACCTGGACCGCGCCCAGCGTGGCGATCGCGGGCGGCCGGCTGGCGGGCACGGCAGGTGCGCTGACCGATGCCGCTGCAGACGGGGTGGCGGACGCCACCGTCTTGGGCGGCGCGGTTTCACTGCTTTGGGCGTCTTTGCCGCGCATCAGCGCGATGGCGCCGGCCAGCACGGCAATGAACAGCACCGCGGCTGTCAGACGCAGCCGGTTGGAAGCGCTCAGGGTCTTGGTCATGATGGAAACCTCTGTATGGCATCAGCGCGCCGCCGGACACCTATGCATCCGGCGGCGCGCAGCGGGGGCGCGTTACGCGGCAACCGTCGTATCGGCCGTCTCAGCCTCGGCGTCTTGCGACGCTTCGGCGGGGGCGTCAGCGGCAACCTCCTGGGCCGACGCATTGGCGCGCAGGAACAGCAGGAATTCCTGCAGCAGGCGATCCCACAGTTCGGTAGTCGCGCGCAGATAGTTCTCGGACACGCCGCCGGCCACGATCACGTCCAGCTCCAGCACCAGGAACACGCCCTGCACCGACAGGCGGGCGAAGCGCTTTTCCACGTTCCAGCGGTCGGCCAGGCCGGCCGGCAGCTCGCCTTGCACCCGCAGCGCGCAGCTCAGCGTGTAGTCCAGATAGTGGCCTTCCTGCTGGGCCGGATTGCCCAGGCGGGCGGCAAAGCCCACACCCTGGCTGGCGCTCAGCAACTGGACCATGCCGTTCTGTTCGGACAAGGTCACGCGGTAGCCCAAGGATTGCAGCAGCGCCTGCAGGCGTTCGGCGTTCACGTCGAGAATCAGGCTGGTTTCGGTCATTTCGGTATTTCCTGGATAAAGAAAAATGGCAATCGGGGGACAGACTACGGGTTGGACGTTGCAGCCGCTTGACTCCGCGGCACCTGCGCGTCGTACAGCTTGTCGCCATACGCCTGCGCCTGCTCTTCGAACTTGACGCGCGCCTTGCCCGCGAAGGGCTGCTTGAGCGCCAGAATGTCGCCGGTGCTGATGCGTTCATAGGCGGTAAGAATTTCCTTGCCCGCCTCGTACATGTCGCGGTTCTTGGCCACGCAAACCTTGACCTCCTCGTCGCGCTGCGCCAGGTTGCGGGCCAGCGTCTGGCGTTCCGTCTCCTTGGCGCGCGTCAGCGCCAAGAGCTCGTCGTACGCGCCCTTGAACTTGCCCAGCTGCGCATGGCTGGCCGCGATTTGCGCCTGGGCGCTTTCCATCACCGCGCCCTGCTGCTCGGCCAGCTTCTCGGCCTGCCCGCGGCTCTTGGCCAGTTGCCCGCGCAGCGACTCCAGCTCCTTTTGCGCGGCGTCGCGCTGCGCTTCGGCCGCGGCTTTCGCCGCGTTGACCTGCGCCTGCTCGCTTTGCAACTGCTGCAACTGCTGCGTGGTGCTGCGCAGCTGGGCGCGCAGGCGCTCTTCCATGCTTTCGGCCTGCGCGCCGCCGGCCAGGCTCAGCCCGGCCGCGCACAGGGCCACAGCGGCGGCGAACCGCCGACCGCGACCCGCTGAGGGCGAGTGGCGGGTTTCATCCCATACGATGTGCATGTCCATGGCCTTTAGAACCTGGCGTTGATTTCGAACTGCATCGTGTCGATGGCCAAGGGCGCACCGTAGATTTCCTTGGTGCTCATCCAACGGAAGACGCCGTAGACGTTCTTCTCGAAGGCGTAGCCCGCGCCGATGTAGTAGCCGCGCGCGTTCGTGCCGCCCTGGTGGAACGTCGAATCGTTGAACGCGTCGGGCAGCGCATCCGGCTGGATGTACTTGTAGCCAACGAAAGCCAGCCAATCGCCCTTTTCCTTCAGGTCATACGACCGGCCCAGCGTGGCCTGCAGCATCCAGGCGTTGGGGCCGCTCTCGATATCGCCGTTCTCACCGAAGTTGTTGACGATGTAGCCCTGCGAGCGGCTGGCCATCTTGCTCTTGCTGTAGGCCAGGTTGCGGATGTAATTGCCGTTCAAGCGCAGGCCCAGGCCGTCGAACACGCGCGTGTCCCAACGCAGGTTCAGGTCCAGCAAGTCGAACTTGGACGCCAGGCCCACGTACTGCGGCTGCGGCGTATCGGCCGGATTGAGCGGATTGGGCGCGATGTTGCGCAGCAGGAACAGCGTGTTGCCCTTCTGCATGAACGCCGGACGCGACCAGTCGGTGTCGCAGTTCTCATCGCCCGCCCAGGGCGAGCAGGAGCTGGAGCGTTTGCCCGAGATATTGTCGAAGTGGTAGTAGGCCAGCGCGCCGCGCAGGCTGTTCTGGTTGTTGATCTTCCAGTCGGCGCCAACCTGCGCGCCCAGCAACCACTTGTTTTCGGTGCTGCCTTCGGTCATCGACGACGAGTTCCAGCCGTTGTTCGCGTATTCGGTGGCGAACCCGCCCAGCGTGCCGAAGAGCGTCACGTCGCGGCCTTCCAGGGGGTGCTTGAAAATGGCGGCGACCCCGTCGAAATTCAGGTCGTTCGAGAACAGCGTGTCTGTCGATTCGAACGGGTTGGCGATACGACCACCCGTGACCGTGGCCCACTTGGCGGGGCGGTACGTCAGGTAGGCCTGGTCCAGCCAGATGTCCTTCTTGCCCATGCCGCCGCCCAAGGTCTGGGAAGTCGACACCGGGCTGTCGTCGCTGCCGGTGGCCAGCCGGATGCCGGCCGTCCACGCGTCAGCGAGTTCGGCGCGCACGCCCAGGCGCGCACGGATGCGCAGCTGGTTGCGGCGGTCTTCGCGCGTGTTCAGCATCGGCGGGTAGCCGCCGTTGGTGTTGGGGTTGACGTCGTACGGCCCCTTGGCGTTGAGCTTGGCGAAATCGGTGATTTCGTTGCTGTTGCCCCCGTTGTAGAAGCGCGACTCGTCGCGCACGCGCACGTCGCCTTCCACCGTGATGCGCGATACCCAGTCGGGGAAGGTGTTGGGCTGCGCCCAGTTCTCTTCCTTGGCCTGCACCATGACCTCGGCCTTGACCTCGTCGCGGATCTGGTCGCGCACGGTCTGCGGGATGTAGGGCACGCGCACGTCGCCGGCTTGCGCCACGGCCGCGCCGCGGTCGGGGGTGGCCTGGCGCGCGGTCTTGGCTTCGGCTTCGGCCTGCGCGACCAGCGCGTCGGCCTGTTCGGGCTTGAGCACGCCTTGCTGCACCAGCAGGCGGATCAGGTTGATGGTGGCGTTCTCGGACGGCGCGGGGGCGCTGTGGGCCGGCAGCGCGGCGGCACTCGCCGCGGCCAGCGCCAGCGATGCCGCCAGCCGATTCAGTTCGAACTTCATTCTTTAGTCACTCCGGGATCAGGTCTGTTCGGGATTTTCAGGACGGCCGGCGGCCGGTCAGCGACGCTCGGATGGGCATGTTGGCCGAGGCCGGCGGGCGCTCGTCCAGGCCCGGCACGGCACGCAAGGCGGCGACCACGCGCGCGTCGACGTCGGCGTCGCCGCTGCCGCGGGTCAGTTCGACCCGGGTGATCTGGCCCGACGCCGTGAGCCAGATGTTGGCTTGCAGGCGGAAGGTCAGATTGCGGGTGCGCTCGTCTTCGCGCAGGATTTTCTGCAGCGCGTAGGCGAGGTACTGGCTATACGTGGCGTTGCCTGCGCGGCCACCGCCGCCGCCCGCCATGCCCTTGCCCTGCCCCGCGCCGATGTTGAACGCGTCGTTGCCGGCCTGCGCATCGCCGTCGATCTGCATCGGATTGGCCAAGTCGTCGGCCGGACGCGGCGGCGCCTCGTCCTGCGGCTTGGGCGGTTCAGGGGTGGGCTGCGGCTCGGGTTCGGGCGTGGCCACGGGTTCTTCCTTGGGCTGCTCGGGCTCCGGCGGCTTCTCGGGTTCGGGCGGCGGCGGCGGGGGCGGCGGCAACGGGATGATGGCCGTGACCTTGGGCGCATCGCGCCGGACGCCGGACATGTCGTTGGCCCAGCGCCATAGCGCGTAGGCCGCCACCGCCGCGGCCACCGCCACGGCCGCCAGCTTCAGCCAGCGGCGCGCCGGATGCGGGACGCGCGAGGAATCGGATGCGTGTTGCGGCATGACGTTGGTCCCGGCCCCTATTGCGGCTTGCCGGTAACCAGGCCGACCTGGGCAAGCTCCAGGCGGCGCAGCAGATCCAGCACTTCCACGACCTTCTGGTACTGCACGGCGGCGTCGCCGCGCACAATCACCGGAAAGTCGGGGTTCAGCGCTTTCTCCGTGCGCAGCCGGTCTTCCAGCTCGGGCAAGGTGACCGGATAGGCGTCCAGGAAAACCTGGCCGGCGTCGTTGACGGAAATCGCCTTGGTCTTGGGCTGCGACAAGGCCATGGTGGAACTGGCCTTGGGCAGGTTGACCTTGATGCCGGCGATCTGCGCCGTGGCGGTCAGGATGAACATGACCAGCACGACCATCAGCACGTCGACCAGCGGCGTGATGTTGATGCCGTCCACGGGCGCGTCGTCGTCATCGTCCTGGGATGCGGATACGGAAGCCATGGGTGCTCCTTATGCCTCGGCGGGCGCGGGTTGCGCATCGCGCGCGGCCGCGCGGCTGGCCGCCGGCGCACGCATTGCGGGGTGATGGGCGGCTTCCTGCGCCTGCGTCTCGCCGTGCACTTCGGCCAGGCGCGTCACGAATTCGTCGACGAACACGCGCATGTCGGCGCTGACTTCCTTGTTGCGCGAGACCAGGCGGTTGTAGCCAAACAGCGCGGGGATCGCGACGAACAGGCCCATCGCGGTGGCCAGCAAGGCCGCGGCCATGCCGGGGGCGATGGCGTTGATGTTCACGTCGCCGGCCATGGCCGTGCCCAGGAACACCACCATGATCCCCAGCACCGTGCCCAACAAGCCGATGTACGGGCCGCCGGCGATGGCGTTGGACAACGAGCCCAGCTTGGCGCCCAGCGCCTGGTTTTCCTTGGTGCGCACAGCGTCCATCGACGCGCGGATGGCTTCGATGGTGGCCGCCGAGATCGACGTCGTGTCGGCGCCCTGGGCGCGGCGCGTGCGGATCTCGTTGACCGCCACACGGTACAGGCGCCACAGCGAGGCGTGCTCCACGCGTTGCGCAAGGCCGGCGTCGTCGGCCAGCATCTCCAGGCGCTTGCCGACATTGGCGAAGGACTCCCGGAAGGCTTCATTGGCGCGCGCCAGGCGGGCCACGTTGCGGCTCTTCTTGATCATGATGATCCAGGACTGCACCATCATCAGCACCAGCACGCCGATGATGATCCAGGCGTCGACCGGCACCGCCTTGAGCAGGAAGCCCAGGCCACCGAAGCCAAAGCCCGACTGCTCTTCGTCGGCACCGTAGGCGACCAGGCGCGATTCCGCCCCCTGCGAGCTTGCATCGGCATAGATCAGCGCGGCGGGACGCGCCACCTTGGAAAGGCGCACTTCGTCGATGGCGCCCACGAAGGGGGCATAGACCGGATGCGGGAGGGCGGCGGGTGCGGCTTGCTCCGGCACCGTGCCGTCCGCAGCCGGGGCGGCGGCAGGCGCCACGGGTGCGGCCGGCGTGGGGACGTCGCCACCCAGGGCGGCAGTCGTGCCAAGCGGCGGCAGGCTGGCGGCCAACGACGCGGTGGCGCGGCCGTTTACGTACAGATGGACCTGGCTGCCGTCGGCCGTCACGGCAAGATGCTGCCAGGCGGCCGGCGTCAGCGGCTGGCCGGGCTGGCTGCGCTGGCCGTTCACTTCCACGAAGGGCACGCCCTGGTTGATACCAATCAGCAAGGCGTTGCCGGCGTCGCGGCGGGCATAGACCAATTGTTCGCCGGCCGGCTGGTCGGCGCGGACCCAGGCGCTGAACGTGAAGGCGCCTGCGGCGGGAATGGCCAGCGACGGGCTGGCGGGCAGCATCAGCGGGGCTGCGCCCGTGAACTGCGCGGCACGGCCGATGACGCCATCCACGGCGGCGCCCGTCGGCGTCTGCCCGTGGTTGCTGTAGGCGGTGGTGTCGCGCGGCGGCGCGCCGGCCGCGCCGTCGAAGTGGTAGACCAGCGTGTAGTTGGGGTCGAAGGTCAGTTGCCCATTGGCCGAGGCCGGCGCCTTCTGGTTGCCGTAGTACATCCAGATGTCCTGGCGCTGGCCATCGGCCACCTCAGGCACGTCCACCCACACCAGCGCCATGCCCAGCAACGGGTCGAAGGATTCCAGCTGGTGGTTCAGCACGGTCTGGTCGTCGGCCGCCACGAAGCGGATGTCGGCGCCCTTCTCGTTGATACCGTCAAAAGTGAAGTTGCCGGTGTGCAGGCGCACGAGCAGCGGCGTGCGGCCGGCCGAGCCGCCCAGCGGCATGCCCTGCGCGGTGCTGTCGACGGTGATTTGCTTGCGGTACTGCCAGTCGGGCTGCCACCAGGCGTTGGCGGCGGACGGCAATACGCCGGCCAGCACGGTCAGTAGGAGCATCAATAAGCGTTGCATGGTCAAGACTCCGGGAAGAATGCGGGTGTCGCGTGCGCTCAGAAGCTGGCGCGTACGCTGAAGTTCAGGCGGGGATCGTGTTTGCGGGTGTTGGGGCCGTCCTTGAGCGGGTAGCCCCAGTCCAGCGAACCGGACAGCCAATCCAGCACTTGCAGGCGTGTACCCAGGCCGACGCTGGCAAGCGAATAGCTCGCGTCCTGTTCGGGCATGGGGTCGCGCAGGCGCAAGGTGGCGGCGTCGGCAAAGGCGTAGAAGCGCCATTCGTTGACGTTGGCGCCCAGCCAACGGGCCAGCGACGGCGTGCGCCATTCGACCGAACCCAAGAGGCCGTCATCGCCGGTGCGCTCGGCGGCCAGGTAGCCGCGCACGCTGGTCGCGCCGCCGGCCGAGAACTGCTCGTTGGATACCAAGGCGCCGGAAGCCAGCTGGAACGAGCCCCGCAGGCCCAGCTGCCAGTCGCCGAACAGGTTCTGTGTGTGCGTGCCGTCGCCGCGCAGCAAGGCGAAGCTGGGGCTGGCCCGGTAGCGCTTGTCGTCGAATTCCTTCCAGCCGCTGCCTTGATTGAAGAAGGAGCCGCTGGCGCCCACCACGGACAGGCCCAGGCTGCTTTGCGACGACTCGGAATAGCGGTAGCCGTTATAGGCCAGCGTGAACGGCAGGTACTTGATCGGGATCTGGTCTTCGTTGGCGCCGAAGCGCGTGGCTTCGTCGAACTTCTTGTAGTCCAGACCGATGGACAGCGAATTGCTCCAGTCGCCTTGCGGCTCCATCGTGTAGATGGCCGACAGGCCGAAAGAATAGCCCTTGCCCAGCACGTTGGTGCCGCCGATGGTGGCGACGTTGCTGTCGCTCTTGTAGCCCGAGAACTGCAGGCCCCAACGGCTGGAGAGCGGCATGGAATACGAGCCCGACCAGACCTTGGCGTTATCGGTTTCCTGCGGCGCGGTGAAGAACGTCAGGCTGACGGAGTGGCCCAGTTGCCACAGGTTGTCGTAGCCCAGCGACGCCGTGCTGCGCAAGCGCGTGGTGTCGGCGCTGTAGTCGTTGTTCAGGCCCACGCTGGCGTGCCAGGGGCTCTTGTCTTCGACTTTCAGGTCCACGTCCATCGTGCCCGGCATGCGGCCTTCCTTCACCAGCGGCACGACCTGGCGGGTAGCGCCCTTGTTCAGGCTGGTCAGTTCGGCTTGCGCGCGGTTGAAGTTGGGCACCTGGCCCTCCTGCAGTGCCGGCACCTCGTCCCGGATCGCCAGCGGGGAATAGTGCTGCGCGCCCACCACCCGCACGCGTCCGACCTTGGTTTCGGACACTTGCAGGAACACGATGCCGTCGGCGACTTGCTGCTCAGGCAGGTCCACGTACACCGACTGGTAGCCGCGGTCCTGATAGATGGCCTGCAGGGCTTCGCGCGCGGACTCGATGTCGGCCAGCGTGCGGTCCGGTCCCAGATAGGGATAGACGGCGCGCTCGATGTCGCGCGCTTCAAGCACAGTGTTGCCGCGCACGATGTACTCGTTGATGTTGACGCGACGCGCGTCGGTAGCCGTGGCCGCAGCCGGGGCCGCTTCCGGCGCCGCTTGCGCCCACGCCGCGTTGATGGCGGCCGTCAGAACGAAGGCTTGCGGCGCGCGGCGCAATATGGCGCGCAACGCGCTGCCCCTACTTTCGAAATCATGCATAGCGATGCACTCGGTTCCTTGTGTGAAAACCGGTTGGTACCGGCCGCTGCCGTGCCGTGCGCTTCGCGACAATCCCGTTACGGTTTTTGCCTGCTATCCCGCGTCCACAGCTTCTGCTTGTTACTAGACGTACTGGGGCGCCCAAGACCGCGCGTTGTAAGAAAAACTTCATGAAAAAGAATCGGGGCGGCTGCGCGGAGGGGATTCTGGCGGGGCCTGATGACGGCGCTAGCATGCAAGGCGCAAAAAAAAGCGGCCAGTGGATACTGGCCGCTGCATGACAGCGCGATGACCGCCGGCGGCGTGCCGGCGTCCCGTCACATCGTCAGCTTGCGCCGTTCGTCTTCCCGCAAGGCGCCGGCCTCGCGGGCATTGAGCGGACCCGCGCCCAGCACTTGCACGGCGCTGGCGGCGTCATACGCCGGCGCAGAGGCCGATGGGCCGCCTTGCGGTGCCGCGGCGGCGCCGGCCACGGGTTCGTCGCCGTATCCCAGGATCTGCACGTTGATCACCGATGGCTGGTTCTGGCGCGCCTGGCTCTGCGCGCGCTGGGCCGAATCCTGCGCCGCATTGACCGCCGAGGTGGCCGCCGCGCTGGCCGAGGACAGCGCGCCGGTGTTGACGGACGCCGCGACCGGCACGCCCGCGCTGTCGCCCTGCGCCTGGATGTTGGCCGCGTTCACCACCTGCAGGGCCGCGATGTTCACGTTGCCCGACACGCGGATGCCGGCCTCGCCCGCATCGATGGTGCCCAGCGGCGCATACAGATCCACGTCGCCCGCCGGCACCTCCGGCAACGGCGCCAGCGTCGCGATGCCCGCGCCGGTGCTAGGCGCGTTCGGCGACAGGGTCACGTTGCCGAACGCGTCATAGACGCGCTTGGGCGGCGTATACAGCACCGTCGTCTTGGAACCGCGGCCCGCGTTGATGTCGCCTTCTGCCGACCACGCCGTGATGCCGCCGCCAAACGTCGTCATGACGCGGCTTTGGCCCAGCAGGATGCTGCCCAGCGCGTACAGCTGGATGCTGCCCTCGCCCTGCGTGATGATGCCCGCTGAGGCCGGCGGCGCAACGCCTTCCACGCCGAACACTTGCTTGCCGCCCGGCGTCATCAGCTGGATATCGCCGCCGAAGGTGCTGCGAATGCCCGCGCCGCCGTAGAGCGTCAGGTCGCCTTCGTAGGCGCCCGGCGCCGTGTCGGAGAACAGCGCCGCGATGGCCTGGCGGCCGCGCAGGTAACTGCCTTCGCGCGGGCTGGACTTGTCGTTGTATTCCCGTCCGCCCGCGCGCAGTTCGGCGAAATACACCTGGCGGGCGAAGATGCGCTGCTGCTCCGCCGGCAAGGCGGCGAAATAAGCGCGCGCATCGTCCGTGCTGCCGGCAAAGCCGTAGCGTTGCGTCAACCACAGCAGCAGTTCCGCCTCGTACGTCTTGAAGGCCAGGCCCTGGTCCACCAGCGGACGGCTCGGGTCCGCCGCGTTGGCCGGATCCAGATACCGCGCCAGGAAGCCCGTGTAATCCGGCCCCTTGGCGCCCACGCCCGCCAGCACGGCGATCGATGCGCCGGGGCGGTGGTCGCCCGGCATTACCGCGCCCAGGCTGTTGATGGACGCCCGGTCGCCCATCAGCACATTGCGGCCGGCAGTGACTTCCAGCGAGCCCGGGCCGGCCACCTGGAACGAACTGTAGAGAATGTCGCGGCCCGCCGACACCCGCGACACATCCAGCGCGTCGCGGTGCAGGAACAGATTGCCCGACGAGGTGGCCGAGGCCACGCCCGCGGCAAAGTAGTAGCCGTTGGTCGTCGGCACGTTCAATTGCACGCCGGTATTGGTGCCCGACGCCACGATGTCGCGCCCAGCCATCATCCACACCGGGCCTGCCGCCTCGTACCAGGTCTGTCCCAGGTTGGGGCCGGCGATGATGGCCAGCGTTTCACCGCTGCGCAGCCCCACGATGTCGCCATCGCGGGCATACAGGCGCGTAACCTGGCCGGACCCGACGGCACTGGCAGTCGCCGCGTCGAAGTGGAACAGCGGGAAGTGCGCGTTGCGAACGCCGGCGATGCCGTTGGCGCCCTGGTTGCTCAAGGTGACCGCGCTGGTGGCCTGCGAGGTATAGCCCGCGAACGCCGGCGCCAGCACATTGGCCACGCTGGCCGGATCGGCCCCCGAGCGGTTGATGGCGTAGCCGCCCGCGTAGATCGAATTGCCCGCCAGCAGCTCGAGCTGGCCGCGTGCGCCCGGCGCCAGCGTCAGCGAATAAGGCAGGCCGCCGTCCTCGGCGTTCAGGTAGCCGGCCGAGACGCCCGCATAGATGCTGCCGTCGTACGCGGTGGCGCGCAGAATCGAAGGGTACAGATAGCGCGCATCCGACGCGGAGGTGTTGCGGCCGGTCTGCAACGCCAGCCCCTGGCCGCTGTGCGACGTCTGCCGGCTGGGCGTCAGGTTGCCGCCCGCGCTGGACAGTTCAATGGCGGTGTTGGCCGTCCACATCGAAAACCAGCTGTAGCCGCCGCCATCGATCTGCGTGCCGTCGCGCAAACGGAACGGCGTGCTGTTCTGCAGCGCGACACGTCCCGGATCGCTGGCGCCGCCCACCACCAGGTCGCCACGCGTGTCCAGCCGGATCACCGCGTCGCCCGGAATCAGCGCCAATCCGCCGGTGGCGCTGCCCAGCGACGATTCATAGGGATCGTAGCCGCGGCTGTCCTTGGCGTCGCGCAAGGCCGGCTGGCTGCCGTAGCGTAGATCCAGCCCGCCGATCGCGCCGCCCGCGAACTGCACATTGCCGCGCAGGTTGATCAGCGCGCCTTGCATGTCGATGGCGGGATCGCCGTAGTACGGCGTGGGCCCGGAGGTCGACGACACGGCGCCGCGGGCATTCTGCGTGGGGTTGAGCGCCCCGCCGATGCGCAGGTCGATATCGCCGCCGCCGGTCAACGTCATGCCGCCGTCGGCCGCGATGCGGCCGGTGCTGCCCACCGCCACGACCAGACCCTGGCTGCGCGGGTTGCTGCGCGAACCGCGCGACTCGATGTTGCCGGCATCACCGTCGGTGCGCACGCTGACATTGCCGCCGCCCAGTGCGCCAAAGCCGGTAAAGCCCACCAGCAACGGCGTGGTGTCCTTGAAGTCCGACGGCGCCCGGGTGTAGCTGCCGAAGTTGATCCACCATGCGGTCGGCGTATCGCCGCCGTTGGCGCTTCCCGTCCCCTGGCGCCACAGCCAATTGCCGATGCCCACGCTGGCATCCACCCTGCGGGCATCGAACGTGCTTTGCGCCGTCTGGCCCCACGCGTCGCCGCGCAACGCGCCGCCGGCGTACACGCTGAGGTTGCCCCCGGCTTCGGGATACCAGGCCTGGTAACCGCTGCCCGCGGTCACGAACGGCTCATACGTCGCCGCATGCTCGTCGCCCAGCACCGTGGCGCCGAAGCGCCCGCGCGGCAATTGATAGGCGGACGCAATGTTCGCGGACTGCGTGCCGGCGGTGTACACGCCATAGGCCGACATCAGGCTGATATCGCCCCCCGCGCTCAGGTCCAGATCACCGGTGCCGGTGCGCAGCACGCTGAAATTCTGCGTATGCGGCGTCACCGAGACCGCGTTGGCGTCACCGCGCTCGCAGAATCCTTCGATGATGTCGCAAAGCCATGCCATGTCGTCCGGCACCGGCGTGCCGGGCTCGTACCCTGACTGCTCGGCGTCCGGCCCCCAGACCCACCCGCCGCCCTGGACCAGGCTGGCGTTGTAATGCGTGTCCGCCAGCGTCAGCTTGCCGGCGGCCGGCCCGGCGAGCACGCGGCGCGGATCGGCCGCGTCCAGGTCGGCGCCGGCCACCAGTTGCACCGACCACGACTGGCTGCCCGCCGGCAGCATCTGGGCCACGGCCCAATTGCGCCGCTGGTCTGCCGGCGTGTCCGGCCGCAGGTCCACATAGTCGGTCCCGGCCGGGAATACCAGCTTGGTCTGCGACGGAATGAACGCGCCTTGCTTGAGCGTAATGGTGCCTTCCATCAGCAGCACGTTCGGCTCATAGCCCTGCGTGGTGTACAAATTGGGCAGGGCCACGTTAGCGGGCCAGGTGAACGACTGCAGCGACGTGCCGCCGGCCAGCAGCGTGCCCGCCCCCAGGCGCGTGCCGGCAGGCAGGTCCACCGCGTGGCTCAGCACCGTGCCGGCGCCGTACAGCAACTGGCCGGACGCATCCCGCACGTCGCCCGACAGCACCGTGCCGCTGGCGAGAGACAGCTCCTGGTCAAGCGCCGCCTCCACCGGCAAGCGGGTGCCGGCCGCCAGTTTCACGGCCTTCAGGGGCAAGGGATAGTTCAGGGTCTTGCCGCCAGGGAATTCGGTGCCGTCGGCAAGCGTGACACCGCCGCGCGGCAACACCACGTCGCCGCCAAACGGCTGCACGCCGGGCGTCAGCACCCAGCCGTGCTCGTCGTCCGGCGTGGCGGCCGGCGGCGCGAAGCCGTCGTTGATGCTGCCGTAGACGTCCAGGTTGCCCTTGGCGCGCAGGATCAGCGCGCCGGCCTCGCCCGAGCCGTATACCCCCGTCAGCGGCGAGCGCGGATTCACGCCCGCGTAGCGGTAGCGCGACAGGTCCAGGTCGCCCTGCACCACGAGATCGCCGTCGGCGGTCTTGCTGACGATTTCCACACCGGGGCGCAGATGGAACACGTCACGATACGCGGCGTTGTTCAGGCCTGCCAGCTTGCCGTTGATCAGGTTGCCATTGACCACCGCCGCGCCCATGAAGGCCGTGCTGTCGTCGTGCTTGGCATCCAGGTAGGCCTGATTGATGATCTGGTATTCGCGGCCGTTGGCTCGGTCGCCGGGGTTGCCTGCCTCGGCATCGTCATAGCGTTGCAGGGCGGTCAGCGTGATCGACTTGGCGCCGTCGATCGCGAGCGGGCCGCGCGCCTCGATCGCGATGTCGCCATAGCGGGCGGCGGCCCCCGGCGCCCCGCCGCCGTTGATTTCCGTGTTGCCGGCCGCGTCGATGCGCGGCGCCAGCAATTCCAAAGTGCCGCGTTGCACGCCGTCGTGCTGTCCCGTGGCGGAGGTGCCGTGGCGCAGGTCGATGCGCGCGCCGCCGGCCAGGGTCAGCACGCCTTGGCCTGAATTCAGTTCCACCACCGCGCGGTTCGGCGCGTCGATGATCTTGCCGTAGCTGTCCACGCGCAGCACCGTGCCGTGCGCATCCAGCACCGACGACCCCGCCAACGTCAGGCCGTCCCGCGCCGCCAGGCGGATGCGGCCGACCCGCTCGCCGCTGGCGTCCACCCGGCCCGCCACCGTCAGGCTGCCGCCGTCAATCGACACATTGACATCGTTGGCGCGCAGCGTGTCGCCCACCGTCAGGCTGCCTTGCTTGATCTGGAAACTGCGCGCCCCGAACACGCCGCCGTCATTCAGGCGTTGATTCAGTGCGTCGAAATCCGCATTCAAGCCGCCCGCCGCCCCCAGCCGCTGCGCGCGGATGTCGACGCTGCCCGCGCGGTACGGCACCGCGGTGCCGCCGGCGTCGTAGTGGCCCGAGCTGGCGCCCAGGATGCGGCCCAGCAGCTCCACCTGGCCCGCGGCTGCCGCCAAGGCCACGGCCCGCAGGCTGCCCGCGTTGTTCTCCTTGGCCGACAGATCGATCACCGAGCCAGCCTCTTGCCGGATGCCGCCCTGGCTGCTTTCCAGGATCAGGTCACCGCCCCAGCTATAGCGCAACACGTCGTTGAAGGCGATGGCGCGGCCGGCCACGTCCAGTTGCGAGGTGCCGCTCAGCACCACGCTGTCGCGGCCTTGCAGCGTCAGCTTGCCGCTGGGCAGCACGATGGCGCCGTCCACGCGCACATTGGCGCCCGCCAGGCTCAGTTCCGCGCCCAATTCCTGTACTGCTGCCGGCTGCGCGCCCGGCACGGCCGCCACGCGCACGTCGCCACCGGCCGTGATCTTGTTCACGGCCCCCGCCAGGCCGGTCAACAGCGGCGTGTTCAGGTTGAGATTCCCGCCGAGATAGGTGTAGCCGCTGCCGCTGACATACCCGCCTTGCGATTCATACACCGCCAGGCTGCCACGGTGATTGGCCGTGATGCGTTCGCTGGCGTTCAGATTGACGCTGGCAAAGCCCAGCGCCAGGCGGCCGTTGTCGTCCAGCCCGCTGGGCTGCGCCCCCTGGCCGTAGCCGAACTCGATGCGTTCGGCCTCGATGCGCAGCACACCGTGGCCCGTGCCGGCCCCGCCTGCCGCCACCGCCCCCGGCGCCTGCGTGGCGCCGTTCCAGACCAGGTTCTGGGTGCGGATGCTGGCCTCGTCGCCGGCAGCGCCGTAGCCGTAGATGGCCGGCGTGCCCAGCGACAGCGTGGCCAGGCTGTATTTGCCCGTGAGCGGGTCGCGCGTATCCAGCGCGACGGTGCCGTAGAAATTCATGGACTCGCGCGCCGTCAACGTCAGCCGCTCCAACGCCGGAGCGCCGGTGCTGGCGTCCCCGCGCAGCAGACGGCCCAGGATGCCCTGGTTCAGCGTCAGCCCGTTGGGCAGCACGCCGCGCGCGGCCGCCTGCGCCAGCGCATCGGCGGTGCCCGCGTTGATCGCCCCGACCGCCAGCGTCAGGTTGCGCGTGCCGTACGACACCTGCTCGCCCAGATCGAAGGTGCCGTTGGTGGCCGCGGCGATCGTGCCCTCGGAATACAGCCGCGACACGCCTTCGCAGGACTGCGCCGCGCAGGTGCCGATGCGGATCGCGCCCGCGCCGAGCGCATCGGGCGCCAGCACATCCAGGCGGCCGTTGGAGACGGCCAGCAACCCCGTGCTGCCGGGTTCGAACGCATACCCGTTGGTCGAATCCACCGACGGTGCGCCGCGGCCCAGCGTCGAGATGCCGGCGCCCGCTTCAAGCTCGATGGTCCGTGACGAAATCAATACCTCGGGCGCTGCCAGTTGCGCGCCGGCGCGCATCACCACATCGTTGGCGCCGCCCTGGAACGTGTAGAAGCGGCCGCCCTGGCCGTACATCACCACAGGCAGGGCGCCGATCACCAAGCGGCTGGCGCCCAGCGCGGCCAGCGCTTCGGCCTGCACCGACGCGCCCGCAAAGCCTGCGGTGGGCGCCTGGCCCGCCGCCAGGATCTCAACGCTCGAGCTGCCGCCGCTGAGGGCCGCCGCGCCCCCAAATCCGCCCTCCGCGGGCTTGAAATCGGCCAGGCCTTCAAAGCGCAGCGCCTGCCCGTCCTGCGAACCGGCGTGGACCGCCAGACGCAAGGTGCGGCCGTCGGCCGGCAGCATCGCGCGCGGCACGCCCCGCGTGCCCGCATCGGCACGCACAAAGCTGGCATAGCTGGTCTCGTTGTACTGCGAATACGTGCGCAGCACGTTGGCCGGCGTCAGGATCACCGGGGTCGCCAGGCTGTCTGCCACCCGCGTGCCGGCGGTGGACAGCGTGCCGCTGGCCGCCCACGACAGATTGCGCATCTGCGCCGGCGCCATGGACGCGCCTGCCGTCGCACCCGCATTGATTTCGACTCGGAATGCGCCAGGCAACAACGCATACGTCGACGGCATCAGCGTATAGGTGCCGGCCGGCAAGCCCGGCACGCCTGCGCCGATCGTTATTTGCTGCCCCAGGCCCGGGGCCGAGGCGCCGGCTTCGCCGCCGGACGGCGCATAGCCCGGCTGCACGCCCGGCACGATGGCATAGACCGGGTTGGCCGCCAGCCCGGGCAAGGTGAAGCCGCCCTTGGGATTGTTGCGCACCAGCGGGGAATAGCGCGCGTCGGTCGAGCCGCCGCGTCCAGACACGAAGCCCGCACCGGTCAGTTCACCGCCGCCGGACAGGTCCAGCACCGATCCCGGCAACGCATCCACATCGCGGAATCCCAGCGTGATGCCCGTGCGCAACGATGCGCCGCCGCCTGAGCCGGTGGCGCCGCCTGCGCCCACCAGCGAGACTTCCGCGCCCTTGAACTTGTACGACACGCCATCAGTCGTGCCGCCGTAGGGCATCAACAGCCCCGCGCCGCTGACCGACGTCACGCTACCCGGCAACAACGTCAAGCGCTGCGTGCCTAGCGCCGAACTCACGTCGCCCAGGACGATGGCGCCGAGCGGCGCACGCACCACGCCGCCCTGCTCCACGTTGGTCGCCGCCAGGCGCAGCGAGCCAAACGCCGAATACGGCACGGCCGGCAGCGGCGCGGTGAGGCCGCCCGACCGACCCACGCGCAGCACGCGGGCGGGATCGAACACATTGACGCCGGAAACCGGGTTGCGGGTATAGCCCGCCAGCACCTCGGCCTCGGCGCCCGTCACCGGATACAACTGCGCGGCGATCAGGTCCAGATCGCCTCGCGTCCACAGCCGGGTGCGCGGCTCGCTGTCGTTCTGCAGCAAGAAGCGCAGGTCGCCGCCGCTTTCCAGCGTCACCCGGTCAAAGCCCGGCCGCGCCACGGCCAAGAGGCCGCCCACGCTGCGGTTGATACTGCCCTGGGTGCCGAACGACAGGCTGTTGCCCACTTCAAGCAGATCGGCGGCGCGCACCGTGAAGACGCCCGCCCCCACCGACGGCGCATCGCCGAACAGCACGCGCGGCCGGATCACGCCGTTGGTGGCGGTGTACTTGCCCGGCCCGGACAGCCGCAGCTGCGACGCCGCCAGGTTCACGCGTGTTGCCGCGTCGGCGTCCGGCGCCAGCGAAAACGCGCCGGCGTACAGACGCAGGCTTTGGCCGAGCGAGATATCGATCGCGCCGTCAAACGACATCAAGCCATTGGACAGCAGCCCCAACTGATCAAAGCCCGCGCCCGCCAACAGGCGCGAAACGTCCAGTCGGGCCTGTCCGTAACGCAGCGCGTCGGCTGCCTCGCCCGGTTTCAGGTCGGACGCCAAGGCGTCGCCTTTGCCTGCCGCCACTACCAGCTCGCGAGGCACCTGCACCTCCATGCTGGACGGGTTATCGCCCGCGCTGCGGTACAGCGGCGTTTCCAGCGCGATATCCAGGGCGCCGCCTGCGGCGCTTGCGCCGCCGGCCCGCGCGATGAAAGTGCCGTCCAGAAACAGGCCGTTGTAGGAGCTGAGCGCGATACGGCCGCCGTTGCGGTCCAGCTGCAAGGGACCCACCCCGTTCACGTCCACCGTCGCACTCGAACCGGACGCATCCAGCACGGCGCCCGGCCGGATGATGACGTAAGCGTCGGACGAGGTCGCCGTGGCGCGGTCATGATTGATCTCGCCGCCGACCACGATGACCCCGCCGGCGTCCGCCACGCCATAGCGGCGGCCCTGCGCATCCACACCGGTTTCCGCGCGGCCGGCCACGTTCAGCACCGCCTGCTCGCCGATCCAGATCGACCGGTTATGCACCTGGCCCGCTGCGGTCTCGATGGACTCCGCCACATCGATGTCGCCCATGCGCAGTTGGCGGATATCGATCTTGCCACCGGCCGCCGTCAACGCGCCCAGCACCGTGATCTGGCCTGCGCCGCGCAGTTGGATCGCTTGCCCCGGGTCCACATTGATTTGCGCGCCACGGCCGACCAGCAACGCCGCATCGGCGTCCGCCCCCGGCAGCGACAGGCTGCGGCCGCTTTGCAGCGACAGGCTGGCGCCGCGGCGGCGCGTCACCGTGCCTGCCACGGGGTCGTGCAGGTAGACAGGCGGCTGCCAGGTTTCCAATGCCGCGCGGGCCGGCGCGCCTGTCGCCAGCCCGATCGCGCCGGTCACCGGGCGATACACCGGCATCGATACGTCGATGCGCATGTCCTCGGCCACCGAGGCGCCACGGCTGCCAGTGATCTCGTAACGCGAGAACCCCTGCTGAAATAATGGCGCCGCCAGCGCCAGCACGTCATCGCCGGCGTCAGACGGTTTGGCGCCCAGCACGACCTTGCCCGCCGTCACGGCCAGCGTGCCGCCGCCTTCGACACCGTAGCCCCGCAGTTCCGCGTCCAGCACCAGCCGGCCGCCCGCGGCGGTACCGGCCGCCACCGCTTCCACGGTCACGTTGCCGCCCTTGCCGCCGGTGACTTTGCCCTTGGCGCGCAGCGCGGCGCCCGAGCTCACATCAACCACACTGCCGGCTTGCAGATCCATATCCAGCGAGCTGCGCAGCGACACGCTGCCGCCATTCAGGTACGGCATGGC
>NZ_DBHKZA010000066.1:0-9054 GCF_057314935.1 Achromobacter sp. | reverse complement strand
ATGCTGCCGGCGTTGGCCGTCAGCGCGGCATCCACCGTCAGGTTGTTCGCGAACAGCGTGATGTCGCCCGCTGGGGCCACCGTCAGATCCGATTGCACCGCGATGTCGCCTGCGGCGATCTTCACGGCGCCCAGGCCAAAGCCATTGAGCCGCGCCGTATCCAGCTGCAGGGTGCCCGTGCGGTCGCCGGGCAGCGCCGTGTCCAGATCCAGCCCGGCGGCCACCGCCGCCACCCGCTCGGACAGCACCACCTGATTGATCGTGCCATCGCCGCGCCCCAACACGTACTGCAGTGCGCCCGTGGTCTTGCTGTAGTACGGCGTGTAGGTGCCCACCACCAGCTGCGCGCCGCGCGCCACCGCGCGCTGCGATTGCTGGTAGCCGTCCAGGCCGGCCTGCGCCGCGGCGTTCTGCCGGTCGCCCTGGAACGTCGTGCCGATCAGTTCGCCCTCCAGCACGGCACTGCGCGTGCCGATCACCAGGCGGCCCGCATCCCGCCCGACCGTATAGCCGGTCTCGAATCGCTCGCGCGGCGCGATCAGCGGGTTGTAGAAATAGCGCGTCTGGCCCCAGCGTTCACTGTTTGCCTCAAACCCTTTGTACAGCCCCGCATAAGCCAGGTCGCCCGGTGCCCGCGTCACCTCGTACAACCGGCCATCCACCCCGCGCAGCCAGCTTTGGCGAATCATGCCGTCCTGCACTTCCAGCGTGCCGCCCGACAGGTTGATCTGGGAGCCAGCCCGCGTGACGACGTCGCCGCCGGTGAATTCGACGTTACCGCCTTGCGCCATCCACTCGTTGACGGCATGCCCCTGCGTGCCCAGATAACCGCTCACTTCCAGCAGGCCGCCGGCCGTATACCAACGGTCCGTGGCGTAGCCGTTCGTCCCCGCGGGCACCAGTACCAGGTCTCGGATATCTACCCAGACATCGTTGTTGTTGAGCTTGCCGCTGTCCCGATTGACGGGCGCATCGCGCTGCTCGTTGCCCTGCACGTTGATCTTGAGATTGTTGTTCTCCATCGCGACGGGCACCCCCACCGCGCCCGCCACGTCCAGCACCGCGCCATCGCGCAGCAAACTGCGCTGCGCGGCCTGGACGGCGATCTGTCCGCCGGTGGCCAGCGTGATCGAGCCCGCCGCGAAGTCCACCGTGCCCGAGCTGCTGATCTCCACCCGCGACAGTTCGCGCCGGTCGGCGCCCGCCGCCAACAAGGGCGAATCGCTTTGCACTGCCGGCGGCACGCGCAGGCCGTCGCGCTGGCTGTCCAGCGCCAGCGCGCCGCTGCGGTCCAGCAGAATCGCCGTGGTGCTGTTCTCGGCCACCGTGATCCGGCCGTTGGCGCCCGTCGCGGTCAGGTGCACCGTGCCGCGCGTATCGACCGACGTACTCGACAGCACCACGCCGCGCTGCGCCACGTCGCCGCCCGTCAGGGTCACGTCGCCCAAGGCGGCCTGGATCAGGCCCGTGTTCTCGACCCGGCCGGGCAAGCCGGCGGGCGTCACGTCGTTGCCCTTCGTCGTGGACACGAGGTTGCCTGATGTGCCCTGACCTCGCTTGATCACGAAACTGTCGCCGGCCGCCAGCAGCGCCTGCCCCGCCGGCGTATCGATCGTGCCCGCGTTCACGGCTTCCTTGCCCAGCAGCAGCACATAGCCGCCGCCCGTGGTGGAGGAAGCCGGCGTCGCGGTGCGGATCGCGGCGCCCGGCTGCACCTCGACGCGGCCCAGCGCGTCCTGGAAGGTCGGCTGCGCGCCGTTGTCGGCGTAAAGCCCCTTCTCGCGGAACTGCGCGTCCGTGATCGTGGCCGCCGCCGCCACCAGATTGCGCGCGTTCACCTGACTGGTGCCGGTGAAGATCACGCCGTTCTGGTTCACCACCATCACGGTGCCGTCCGCCTTGATCGACCCCTGGATCTGGCTGGGCTTGGCCGACGCGCCGACCACGCGGTTCAGCACTGCATCGTCCACGCCCTGCTTGAATTGGACCGTGGTGTTGCGGCCCACGTTGAAGGTGTCCCAGTTCAGGATGGCCCGCGATTGCGTCTGCTCGATGGTGACGACCTGACGGCCGTTCTCCACGCCGGGCTTGGCCGCTTTCGCGCCCTCCCATTTCGCCAGGCCGCCCTCGGCGGCCCACAGGCCGCCTTCGGTCAGGCCGTCCGGCACGTCGCCGCCATTGGCCGCCGCGGCGGCGCGCGCCGCCGCCTGGGCGGCCTGCTGCGCCGCCACCGCAGCGGCGGTGCGGTTCAAGTTGTCCAGCGAACGCTGCAATTGCTGCCGCGACTGTTGCTGCTGGCGCGCGCTGGCGCCGATGCCCGCGACGCCGCCGTCCGGCATGCGGCCCGTGCGTTGCGCGGTGGACTGCACGGCATTCTTGTCGGAGAACCAGCCGGGGCTGAATGCGCGCGTCTGCGCCTGGGCCGCAGCGCTGGCGCTGCCCGCGACCAACAGGGCCGTCACCGCCTTCGACAGCGGCGTCGGACGCCAGTTGGGACGCCCGCGCCCCGGCGTGCGCGCCCTGTTTCCCTTACCGCTCATTTCCGACATCCGTGCCTGCATGATCGCCATCCCTTGTTCCAATCGCGCGTGTTCGTCACCTAGAACAAGACAGACGGATGGAAAAATGCCGACCAGAACCCTGTCACAAATAATTCATCAAGACACAGGGTCGGCGCGCGCCTACGACAACAGGACGACACCCGCCGGCAGACGGGTCACATGGGCGCCATACGCGTCGCGGATCAGGCGTTCGGCGTCCGCCACCTGCGCCAGCGAAAAGCGCGCCTGCACCAGCCTCCTGCCCAGTTGCTCGTTCATCAGCACCAGGCGTCCGCGCCGATAGCGGTTCAACTCGTCCACCACCTGCGCCAGCGGCTGCTGGTCGAACACCAGCCACCCCTGCCGCCAGGCGGTGACCACAGCGGGGTCGATCAGGACGGGCGGCATCACCCGGCTGTCGTCGTAGCGCAGTTCACGGTTGGCCACCACGTCGAACACGCCTTGCTCGTGTGCCAGGCGCACCACGCCCGACAGGCAGCACAGGCGCGCCTCGCCCCCGATGTACCGGACGTTGAACACCGCGTCCTTCGCGGTGATCCGGCCTTTACCCGCCAACACGACGGCGGCCTGCGCCCCGCTGCGGATTTCGGCTTCGCCATCGGCCAGCTCAATCACTGCGCCGTCACCGCCGCTTGCGACATTGATGCGGGTCAGCGTGTTCATCTGGACGTCCAGCGCATCGCCCAGCGCCACGTGTCGCTGTTCGCCTGCCGCCGTCCGGTAATCCGCCCCCAGCATATCGACACCGGGCCACAGCCCCAGGGGCGGCTTGAACGCCAGATAGGCGGCCGACGCGGCCAGCGCACCGCCCAGGAACGCGCGCCTGCCGGTCATCAGGGATTGGCGCGCCCGCCTGCGTGCCCGGTCGGACGCCCGCTCGGCCACCACCGCCTGCACCGCCGGGCCCAGGTCATGCCACAGCTGCTTTTGCGCCGCAAAGACCGCCTGGCGCCGCGGATCGGCACGCAGCCACTCCCGGAACGCCTGAGCATCGGCCTCGGTGGCCCGGCCGGACGTCAGCGTCAGCAGCCACGCCCGCGCCTCGCGTGCCGCCACGTCAGAGTTCTTGTTGTTTCCGGGCATGCCCATCGTCAGTGCCATGGTTCTTCATCCCCGCCCGCGGCATGGCCGGACGTGTCCGCCGTCCCCTGGCCCGCCACAAGCAGTTCCCGCGCGCAGTGTTCCAACGCGCGTTTGAGTTCTTTGGAGACGATGCGTTCCGACACGCCATACCGCCGCGCGATCTCCGCGTGGGGCAATTCGTGCACGCGCGCGGCCAGCAGCATCTGCTGCGTGCGTTCCGGCAGCTTCTGCAGCGCACGCTCGAAGGCGTCGACCTGGCTGCGGCCCTGCGCGATGCGCGCGGGGTCTGCGGCCTCGTCCGTGATGTGGATCAGTTCGCTGATCTCTACCCCCGTCAGCAGGCGGGAGTCCCTGCGCCGCTGGTCCTCGGCGATATTCAGCGCCACGCGGAACAGATACGCCGCCGGCTGCTGGATCGACGAACTGGCGGGCAGGTCATTGACCTTCAGAAACGCTTCCTGCATGGCGTCATGCGCCAGGTCTTCCGACCCCAGGCGCCGTTTGAGCTGATTGCGAAAGTCGTTGTAGCGTTCCAGGAACAAGGACCGCAGCGAGGTTTCCGGCTTGCTATCCCGCACGGCCGACTCCGGGCACCGACGCGCACTCGGCCGCGCCGCGCGGCTCCAGCAGGACGGTCAGCGGCTGCGGCATGCCAGTAGGCAATGGGCCGATCACCACGCCGCGCAACGCCGCCTCCAACCTGCCGTCCAGCGCCGGCGACCCGGTCGTCGCCACCCAACCGACACGGCTGACCCGCCAAGCCTTGTCGAACCACAACTGCACCAGGGCGCGATAGCTGCCCGGCTCCGTGCCAGCCGCCCTGCACAACGCGCGCTTGAGCGCCCCTTGCACCACGGCGGCATAGGGCGTATCGCGCAAGCGCTTGCCCGGCCGCGGCGACGTGGCCGCCTCTTGTTCCGTGGAAACCAGCGTGAACGACTGCGCACTGGCATAGCGGATCGCCAGGGGCGACCCGGCCAGCAGCTTGCGCAAGGCATCGCCGGGCGTGTAGTTGCCGATCACCGCGGGCGCCTGCCGGCCGGCGGTCAACGTGCTGTCCACCAGCACCGTCAGCCCGCTGGCCAGACTGTATTCAACCAGCGCCTGCGCCAAGGGCTGCGCCGAGATGGCAAACGCGACGGGCTTGGGCGGCGGCTCCGCGTGCCCCGCGGCCGCCAGCGTGAACAGGCCCAAGGCCAGACAGGCGCGCAACGCCGTGCCGCAGCCCCTGAAGGTGCTGCTCATGAACGTGACCGCAATGGGGAAGTGCCTGACATGGCCGCAACACCAGGCGCCTGGGCGCCCGCCCTTACAAAAGCCGCCATGCTAGAGGCGCCGAATGACGCATTCGTGACACCTTTGCCGCGCCGGCCCCGCCGCCGACATGCAATGGTCACCTGCGCGGCTGCGGCCGTCCCTATACTTGACGGATCGCATCGGCCCACTCAGGCCGGAACTGCTTAAAGGAGCGCGCATGCGCACGGTGCCCCTGGCCGCTGGCCGCATTGTCCTGCTATGCCTGTCCGCCGCGCTGGCGGGGCCGCCCTTGGCGGCAGCCGAATCCCAGACGCCAGCCGCTCCCGCGCCAGGCGCGCAGAAGCCCGCCGCGCCCGGCGGCGCGTGCATCGATACCGAAGTCAACGGATATCGGGCGCTGTCCTACGATTGCCTGAACCAGAAGATGGCGCCCGACACGCCGCACCGGCCCGCGACGGGGCTGGAGTCCGAAGCGGTCACGCAGCGCCCGCCCAACCAGATGGGCCTGCCCACGCCAGCCACCATCGGCAACCGCATGGGCAACACGTTCGGCACGTCGGCCTATCCGCAACGGCCACAGCCGTAGCGGCCGGGCCTCAGCCCAGGCGCGTGATGAAGTAGATCTTCTTGACGAACTGATCCACTTCCCAGCGGCCGGTATAACCTTCCGGCATGACGAAGGCCTCGCCCACCGTCAATTCGTGCACCGTGCCGTCCGGGTCGACCAGGCGGGCCGACCCTTCGACGATGTAGCCGAATTCGATATAGCCGGTGGTGTTCGACTGGAATACGCCCGCAGTGCTTTCCCATACGCCGGCTTCGGCCTTGCCCGCGTTGCCTTCGAAGGCCGTCACGGTAAGGAAAGCCGCGTCGCCAGAAATCGGGCGGCGGGGTTTGCCGGGCACCGGATCCTTTAGCGGGCCGGCATCGATGCGGACAAGCCGCGACTGGTCATGTTTCATGGGACACCCATTCATATCGTTATAAGGTCGACGGCCGACGGCCCTTAATGCGCGGCCACCACCAGCACCTCGGCCATGGCCCGGCTGACGGTACGCATGCGGTGCGGCAGTTCGGAATCGAAATAGACCGAATCCCCGGTCTCAAGGCGGAACTGGCGTTCGCCTACATGGACTTCGATGGCGCCCTTGAGCACCAGCAGGAATTCTTCGCCCGGATGCGGAAAAACCGCGGTCGCGTCCGGAAAGTCGCGCGGCGGATGCACCACAAAGGGTTCCATCGTCTTGACCTTGCGGCGTCCGGCCAGCGATTCGTAATGGTATTCGCTGCCCAGCCCGCCGCGTTGCAGGGCCTCGCGGTCCGCCACGCGGACCACGCTGACCACCTCATCCTGCGCGGCGTCATCCGTCCCCACCAGTTGCGACACGCCCACGCCGTAGGCTTCGGCCAGCCGCAGCACGGTCGAAATCGACGGCTCGCTCAAGCCACGTTCAAGCTTGGACAGATAGCTTTTGGTCAGGCCCGTGCGTTGCGCCAGCTGTTCCAGGGACAGGGTTTGCTGGCGGCGCAGGGTACGTAGGCGGTGGGGCAGGTCGATCATGGGCGGTGGGTCGAAAATCCGACCGGTAAGCATGCCCGAAACCGGCCCGGCCGTCGAGCCGGCCTGCCCCGCCGGCTTGCGTTCGGTCAGGCCAGCACGTCGGCGTGGGTGCGCAGGGCACGCCGGGCGTAGTATGAAAAGCCCACCTGGGAACGTTTTGGCGTCAGGATCCAATCATGCGCCTCGCGGCCCAGCGCCGGCGGAATCGGCTGGATCTTGCCCGCCGACATCGCCAGCAGCTGCATGCGCGCCGCCCGCTCGAACTGCAGGGCCAACACGCAGGCTTCTTCCACCGAACCCGCGGCGATCAGCATGCCATGGTGCGACAGCAGAATGGCCCGCTTGTCTCCCAACGCCGCAGAGATGATCTCGCCTTCCTCGTTGCCCACCGGCACGCCCGGCCAATCCTTCAGGAACGCCACGTCGCCGTACAGCGGGCAATTGTCCATGTGGGAGACTTCAAGCGGCACCTCCAGCATGGACAGCGACGCCACGTGCAGCGGATGCGTGTGGATGATGCAGTTCACGTCAGGCCGCGCGCGGTAGATCCATGAATGGAAGCGGTTGGCCGGGTTGGGCATGCCGCCGCCTTCCTGCACGCGCAGGTCCTCGTCCACCACCAGCAGGTTGCTGGCCGTGATCTCGTCAAAGCCCAGGCCCAGCCGCTGCGTGTAATACCGGCCCGGCTCATCGGCGCGGGCCGTGATCTGCCCGGCCAGCCCGGAATCATGGCCGCCGTCGAACAGGATGCGGCAAGTCAGCGCCAGCCGTTCGCGCAGGCTCCATTGCGGCGTATCGAACTGGCGCTGCATCTCGGCTTTCGCCCGCGCGATCAGTTCGTCTTTTCCCAAGTGCATCGTATCGCTCATCATGTCTCCGTCATGCCGTTTCGATCAACGGCGTAAACCCCGGCAAGGCGCGGATGCGCGCCAGCCAGGCAGTGATATGGGTAAAGGCGGACAGGTCGTAGCCGCCCTGCTCCGCCATGCTGGTATAGGGATAGAGCGCCACGTCGGCAATCGTCGGCGCACCGCCCACCAGGTACGCCCGGCCATCCAGATGCGCGTCCATCAGCGCCGCCGCTTTCATGCCGATGGCGCGCCACGCGACCATCGCCGGATCCTCCGCGGCCGCGGTCCTGCGCAGGTGGATCAACAACCGCGGCTGGGCGAAAGCATGCATATGCTGGGTCTGCTCGAAGCTCAGCCAGCTGCTGACCTGCGCCTGCGCCAGCCGGTCGTCCGGCAGCCAGGACGTGCCTTGCGCCAGATACCACAGGATGGCCTGCGACTCGGCCAGCCACTCCCCCTCGGGCGTCAGCAAGGCCGGAACCTGCCGCCACGGGTTGATGCGCGCAAACGCATCGGTCTCGAGGTCGCCCTGCACAATGTCGAAGGTGCGGCGGGCAAGCGGCAAGCCCATGAAACCGCAGGCCAGCCGGATCTTCCACGCGTTGCCCGAACGCAGCGTATCGGCCAGTTCCAGCGGCTTGCCCGCCAGGGGATGCATCGTCTGCTCAGTCATGCGGTCAGTCCATTTTGATATTGGCGCGCTTCACGATCTGGGTCCACTTCGTCTTTTCGCCGGCGATGAAGCGCTGATATTCGTCCGACGTGCCCGTGTACAGCTGAGTGCCCTGGGCCGCCAGCCGCTCTTTCAGTTCGGGCGAGGCCAGCGTCTTCTGCAGCGCGGCATTCAACGCGGCCAGCACATCCGGCGGCGTGCCCGCCGGCGCGAAGAAGGCGTTCCACGAACTGATCTGCAACTGCGCGTCGCCCACCTCGGTGCTGGCTGGCACGGCGGGCGCCGACGGCAGGCGCTTGTCCGCCGCCACCGCCAGCGCGCGCAGCTTGCCTGACGCTACGTGCGGCATGATGACCGGGCTGGCGTCCATCACCACGTCCACCTGCTCGCCGATGGCGGCATTGACCGCTTCGCTGCCGCTCTTGAACGGAACGTGCACGATGTCCAGGCCCGCCGTCAGCTTCAGCAGTTCCAGCCCCAGATGCGGCGAACTGGCATTGCCCGCCGACCCGAAATTCAAGCGCGCCGGATTGGCTTTGGCGTAGGCCACGAATTCGCTGAACGACGTCGCCGGCAAGCCGGCCCGCACCGCCAGCACATAGGGCGATCCCGACACCATGCCGACCGGCGCGAACTTGTCGGCGTCATAGCTGAGCTTGCTGTAGATCAGCGGGTTCACCACCTGCGTGCCGACGGTACCCATGAAGATCGTATAGCCATCGGCAGGCGCGGTGGCGGCCACCTGCGCGGCGATCACCCCGCCCGCACCGGGCCGGTTTTCAATCACGATGCTCTGGCCCAGCACATCCCCCATGCCCTTGCCCACCTGGCGGGCCACGATATCCGTGATGCCGCCGGCGCCGAAGGGCACCACCAGCCGGACCGGCCGCTCCGGAAACGCCGCGTGCGCGCCTGCCCCCATTCCCGTCGCCAGCACCAGCGCGGCCACCTTGCTCAGAACCTTCATGCCATTCCCCTTGATCGGGCCGTGTCGGCCTTAATGACACAAAGTGTCCTATAGAGCATTGATTTTCCGCAAGGACAATATGATTGGGGAAATCCCTGAGC